>DATIZR010000047.1 GCA_035516965.1 Nitrospirota bacterium | reverse complement strand
TATGAACGGGTTGTCTTCCCGTATCGGTTTGTCCCATTTCTCGCCCGCGAATGTTCCGGGCTTTATATCATACAGGTAGGCCAGCTCCTGAAGCGCGCAGTCTCCCGCACTGTCACAGCACATGCAGTCGTTGGGATGGTTAGAAAGAACCAGGGAAAGCGTTGTTCTTCTGAGCCTGGTCAGGGTCTCGCTCTCAGTCTTGATTTCCATCCCGTCCTCGACGGGCGTTGTGCACGAGGTCAGCGGTCTATTGATGCCCTTCACTTCAACAATGCATAACCGGCAGCCTCCGTAGGCCTCAAGCCGTTCGTCATAACACAGCGTCGGGATGAAGATGGACGCTTCCTTGCAGGCCTCCAGAATGGATTTGCCTTTTTGGGCATTGATCTGTCTGCCATTGACCGTGATCTGTATCGTGCTCGTGTGCAGCGTTCGCAGTGTCTTCATCCTTATCGAGTCCTTTCGGCTTCTCCCTTATTACAATAAATTCGAAATCAACATGCCCTGCCTTGCGAATATGCGAACAGGCGAACATCTCCAGGCGTAATTAAAATAACGAACTACAGGTAAGCGGAACGAAAGGTCCCAAGATGTTTATTGAAACGAGAAAACTCGGCACAGATCAGTGCAATGGGAGGAATCCTGGGAGTATTCCGCCCCTTTTCATTTGCACCGATCTGTGCCGATCCTGCAGAACTATTGGGAACACGCTTGCGGCACTTTTTCTTACAAACGCAACTTCTTTTGTTCTCGCTCTAAGAAGACTTTGAAATCTTCAGCAAATTGACGAAAAAGCCGGATTGCCTTCTCGCCTTCTTCCGTGACTCGCGCACCACCACCGCCTTTGCCACCGGCGGACACCTCAACAAATGGCATCTTTGATTGCCGGTTCATGGAGTCCACAAGATCCCAAGCATGGCGATATGCCATTTCCAGGGACTTAGCGGCTTTGGTTATCGAACCTTGCTCACGGATTTGTTCAAGCAGATTAACTCGACCCCAACCAATGAATGTGCCCTCTGGACCGTCTATCCAGATTCGGCCGCGCACGCCACGAATGGGTTCGATGCAACGCTTATGGTTACTCTTTCTTTTCGGCATCGGCATGAGCGCAATATATCATAGGGAATAGCGGTAGGCAAGAATAAAATCAGCTCGAGTAGAATGGGTTTTTAGGGCAGATAGTAACAGCTACGGCATGAAATCTGAACTGTTTCAAGAGTGGCAACTTCAGCCGTTTTAGGAAGAACATGATACTGCCGTTAGTAGCGTTTCTTTTATCAGCAGGCAGCCTGCCTGCTACGCAGTCGAACCTATTCAAGTTGAACCCTGGCCTGCAGTGCACCCGAAGCAATGGTCACCTACATTAATAGTACGTTGTGAAATAGCAGCTAGATCGAAGTCCCGGATGTTCGTGCGCGCGGTACTCACTGCTATATCGAGTACCTGGTTAAAGTCGCAGTCATAGAGTATTCCGTCCCATCCAACACTGACCAGATGGCGGCACATGATGCCGTCGAGGGTCGCTGGATTGAACGAACAGATAAGCTTGTCCATGTACTTATCAAGATTACCGGTGCGCGCGAGAAATTGCCTGAACCTGCCGATGGGCATATTGGTGAAAGTGTAGAGTCTGTTGAAAGAAATGCCAAACCGGGCCTGCAGTTCTCTCTTATATTCCGCTTCAAGGGTCCTCTGGTCGGGCGCAAGAAATGCGCCCGGCGGGTTATAGACCAGGTTCAGGACGAGGCCTCCCTGCTCGCCGTATCCCAGAGAGTTCAGGTTCTGGAGCGATGTAATGCATTTCTTGAAGATCCCGCCGCCCCGCACGCGATCGACAGTGTCTTCGATATAATAGGGCAGAGAGGCAACGAGCTCCACACTCCTTTCCCGATAAAATTCGGGGATATCCTCCATACCTTCTTCATAAAAGATGGCCAGGTTCGTGCGTGCTATAACATGTTTGTTCAATTTTCGTGCTTCGGTAATCAAATATCTGAAGTGAGGGTTCATTTCAGGAGCGCCGCCGGTAATGTCGATGGTACCGATCGGTAATCTCGCGAGCACAGCAAGGACACTATCCACGGTCTCCTCGTCCATCATTTCTGTCCGGGAAGGACCACCCTCTACATGACAATGCTTGCACGACAGGTTGCAACGGTACCCTACGTTCACCTGGAGGGTCGGGATCTCCCTGGCCGTGAGCGGCCCTGAATGTACCGAAAGCACCTTTTTGGAAAAAGCTGATTCCTGCATGACGGTCGATTCCTCACAAAGAGAGCTTGTCCGCGACGTTATGTGCCTGGATCGTGTGCACAAGGGAAGCGCCGCCCCTGATCGCGGCTGCCACATGAACCGCCTCCGTGATATGTTCGAGGCTCATGCCTTCCTCCATGCAGGCTTTGGTATAGGCATCAATACAGTAGGGACACTGAACCGCATGCGCAACGGCAACTCCGATTAATGCTTTTTCCCGTTTTGTGAGCATGCCAGGCTCTAGAGCAGCAGTGTACCACGCAAGAAACTTTTTGAATAGCTCAGGGTTGTGTTTTCCTACTTCCCCGAACCGATCTAAATCTTCGGCTTTGTAATAATCTCCCATAGTGTCCTCCTTTATTGACCCGCCGGTCATTGTACCAGGTCGAGAGGTGGCTTTGCAATGTTACCTGCGTAACTTTTATCTTGAGTCAGGAGAATCAAATCAATAGTGTCATAAGGGCAGGAGACGGTAGATTCTGACTGAAGAATACGGGTTCAAACATGCAGTGTTGCAAAATTGGCGATCTCAACAAGTACGGGAAGAAAAGCTCACTACAAACTCCAACCCTATTCTCCAAGTCTCCCTCGATTCTGGAGCAACGAAGAGCATCTGCAAGTCCGCGGTGTGGTTCGTAGGCTGGGTTACGCGAAGCGCAACCCAACAGCATTTTCGGGTTTCGTGTTGCTCTCCTCGACAGCCCGACCGAGAACAAGCGTTCCGCACGTTCACTCAGACTACGAGGGGATGGCTCCGAGTTGCATCAGGATCCCAAGCTGGTCAAAGTTGGTCCAATGCTCCACGATCTTGCCGTCCACGATCCGGAGGAAGTGGATCTCGGTCCACGCGATCCGCCCGCCGCTCGGCGGAACACCCAGAAAATCGCCCGTGCTCGTTGCCTCAACATGGTCGTGAAAAACAGCAAAGTCACCCTCCGCGACCATGTCGTCGACGTGCACCTGAACGTCGGGGAATGCGTGCCTCGTCGCGAGCACCAGTTTCCTGAACCCCTCTTTCGTTCCGGGTATGTTCGGAACGGGCATGTTGTGCATTACATAGCTGTCCGCGAATATCTCGTCAAAGACATCCATCTTTCCCTTGCTGAAGACCTCTTCTGCTAATCGTTTGGCTATCGTTTTATTTGCTTCCCGGGTTTTTATTGCTCATGGCAAGTCTCACTCGGCCTTTCCAGTATGCATTATACCATACCGGGATGGCGCTTCATTCCGGCAGGGTTGCTTCTCGCGGTAGCGAAGCATTTGATTCACAACAAAGGAGGAGACGTCACTCGTATGATCCAGCCGCGCCTTGCCCCGCTCATCCATCCCCAACAATTTTCCGGCTTCGATAGACATTGTAATCCGGCACAAGACGATCATAATCGCCATCCATCAACGGGGAGGAGATCATGAAATCGGCGGAGGCGCGATTGCAGGCAATGGGAATATTCCAAACGACAGCCATGCGCAGGAGCGCCTTCACATCCGGATCGTGGGGCTGCGGTTCGAGCGGATCCCAGAAAAAAATGAGAAAATCGATCTCGCCGTCGGCTATCTTGGCGCCGATTTGCTGATCCCCGCCCAAAGGCCCGCTCTGGAGTTTGTTAATTTTGAAGCCAAGCTGTTGTTCCAAAATCTCGCCGGTTGTCCCCGTTGCGTATATCTTGTGATGAGCCAGGAGCACTTGATTGTATTTTGCCCACTCAACCAGATCACGTTTCTTATTGTCATGTGCGACGAGGGCAATCTTTTTATCGTGTTCCATCACGATCTTCTTGTGATTCATATAAATTCATCTCCTCCTATGTAATAGAAACTCATTTTCAATGCGGCAGACAATATGACGAGAAAGTTTACAGAAGTACACAACTGTCATCAATTGCGAGATGCCGGCCTTTCGCAATTCTTTTGCTGCTTCTCTAGTAAAGTATGAACTAATGACTGCTCACTCAGAATGCGCTACACCTAATACGTTCACGAGGCTCTATCTTCCGACCACCAGAACCGTAAAGCTGTCCTTGACCATTGTTGGTCGCGGCTTTGGCGTTGACGGGGTAGCCGGCAGGAGGGCTGCAAATTCAGCTGCCGGCAAGTATAGGGTGTGGTTCCTGGGGTCGATGGCCATGGTGCGGGATCCGCGCTGCGTGGTGACCGTCTGAACCACCTCGAACTTCCCGGGAGATGCCTCCCGCACCACGGTGAGAGTGCCGTCTCCATTGGAACTGAACGCCAGCCCCGTCCCGGGATCAAATCCGTTCCCGTCAACACCCTCGCCGATCGGAACGAAGGAGATCACGTTGCCCGTATCCGTATCCAGAACGGCCATGACCCTGCTGTGGCATCCGGCAAAGACCCGGTGCTGCTCCGCATCAATGGCCATGCCCGTGGGCTCTTCGCAAGGCTTGAGCGAGGACCGCTTTGTCACTGCGCGCTTTTGGCTGTCGATTTCGACAACCTCGCTCGTATCTTCGATATTCACATAGACCCTGCCCCTGCCGTCGGTTGCGGCAAATTCCGGCTTTCCGCCGAGGGCGATCGTACCGAGGACCTTATCAGATACTGCATCGAACACGGTTGCGTCTTTGCTTCGTCCATTGAACGTGAATAGCCGTTTGAAGGCAGGGTCGTAAAGTATCGCATCGGGATTGGCTCCTGTTTTCACGTATCCAAGAACCTTGAGCGTGTTCAAGTCGAAAATAGTCGCCGTATCTGCTTTCCCATTGCTGATAAAGCCACGTTTCAGCTCCGGCGCCAGAGCGATTCCGTGGACACCCGGTGTGTCCGGGATGTCGCCTATCAATCTATCGGTGTCGATATCGACCACCATCACGTGGGTACTTCGCGATAGGTACAGGCGACGCGCTGTGCTATCCACCGTCAGATAATCCCAGCCCCCGTCACCGCCGAGATGCAGTTTCTTGATCACGTGATACCCGGGTTCCGCAGCATAAGAGATCGTGCTTATGCACAGGCTGCAAAAAAGCAATAATAATGTTCTCATCATGAATCCGCCTTTCGTCGCGTTAGTCTTATACTCCCGATCTCTGATCAAGGCCGTTAGAAATTAAAGACAGGTTCCCATTATAAACTCCTTGTGAAAAGAACATCACGGGTGGAGATAACAGGAAGAAGTGCGTGCTCTCTGTCACAGCATCGCAGCAAGCATTCCGCCCAGCGCGGTTATTGTCACCACCACCCAGGGTGGAGTTTTCCAGAGAGAAAGAAGACAAAAGGCTATCAGCCCCAGGATGAAATCATGTGCCGACAAGATGCCGCTCGTCCAGACGGGGTCATAAAATGCCGCCAAAAGCAGCCCTACGACAGCCGCGTTGACTCCCATCAGAGCGCACCGGACAGCCTTTTCTTTTCTCAGCGTCTCCCAGAAAGGGAGGATTCCCATCAGGAGAAGGAATGACGGCACATAAATAACTGTCAAACAGATGGCTCCGCCGACCCAGCCGCTGGGCGACGGTTGCATGACCGTTCCGAGATAGGCGGAAAAAGTGAACAGGGGTCCCGGCACCGCTTGGGCAGCCCCGTAACCAGCCAGAAACAGATCTTTGCTTACCCATCCCGGAGAAACGACTGCTGTCTGCAACAGGGGGAGAACAACATGTCCGCCGCCAAAGACCAGAGAGCCTGTTCTGTAGAAGCTGTCAATGAGCGCTATCGTATGACCGTGAACGTATCCCGCAAGAATGGGAATACCGAAGAGCAATACGGCAAACAGGCCGATACAGAAAATTGCCGTGGCACGATTGATCGGGATGTGCAGGGTTGAATGGCCCGGCACAATGTCTGACTTCAAAATAATCAGCCCGAACAGCCCGCCGACGAGAATCGCGATTATCTGTCCCCAGGCGCTTGGCCAGACAAGCACAAGCACCGTGGAAAGTACGGCCATTGTGCCGCGGGGCCGGTCGGGAGCCAATGCCTTTGCCATTCCCCGGATCGCCAGGGCCACTACCGCTACGGCGACAACCTTCAACCCATGGAGCCAGCCGGCGTGGACCACGGCGCTCTGCAAGGTGTTAACGCCATACCCGAACAGGATCAGCGCCAAGGCCGATGGCAGGGTGAACCCGGCCCATGCCGCCAAAGCGCCGCGGATACCCGCCTGAGACATTCCGATTGAGATGCCGACCTGGCTGCTGGCCGGACCGGGAAGAAACTGGCACAGGGCGACGAGATCGGCATACGCCTCCTCGCTCAAAGTTTTGCGTCGAGCGACAAATTCGTTTCGAAAGTATCCGAGATGCGCTACCGGTCCGCCAAACGACGTCAAGCCGAGCCTCAAGAATATTTTGAATACTTGAAAGGCAGTTAATTTCTGCGAGGTGTCCATATTGACAAAGTGAAAGATCGCAGGGATGAAAACGGCATTTTTTACAGACTGCGACCGCTGCACATCTCAAAAAGAAATCTATGCTTATTCTAAAAAATTGTCAACAGCGCGAAAAATTAAAAAAGAATTAAACCCTCCAGGAGACCCTGTAATCAACCGACTATCGGGGAGTACAGGCACACGAGCCGGCATGATCCGGGCTTGTGTCCGCGATTTCGTCATCTGGAAAGGGTTGCCCCGGTCTTCGTCTGGATGCCCATTTATTGATCATAGGCCTACAATTTCATCTATCATGAGACAAGAGAACGCTCTGCAGCATGCTGATTGTGCAAGTTTGAGCAATAAAATAGGGCATTTTGTTCCTTTATCATTCCACTCGAGCGTGGCACGGGCTTTGCTTTAACAATGGCAAGGTGAAGATCGAAGTAATGGTCAGAGATGTGCCTGTCAAAGGGAAGGGACGTAATGTTCGAGGCATTTGATATCGAAAGAAAAGGAGATTCCTATGAAAAGGATTGAAGCGATTATACGTCCGGCCAAGGTTTCAGAGGTCTGCGCCGCTTTGGACAAAGTGGGCCATCCCGGCGTTACGATCTCTGAAATTAAAGGCCATGGACGCCAAAAAGGGCTCATAACGAAGTATCGCGGCGTATCGTATAAAGTGAATCTGGTGGCCAAAGCGCGAGTGGAAGTGGTCGTAAAAGACGAAGACACGGACAGGATCGTCAAGGCAGTCCGTGAAGCCGCGTTGACCGGCGAGGTGGGAGACGGAAAGATATTCGTACACGACATGGCCGACGCTATAAGGATACGGACCAACGAAACCGGCATGGCCGCACTATAAGGTGATTCGTTCCGCCGGCGGGTAAAGGTCGCCGGGACGATGAAATGCTCTCTCGAAAAAGATATAATAGAGATAAACGAAAGAAGAAAGGATTCCGGACTTCGGAAAATTACAGATGACATATCTTGCGTGGCTCATTTTTATCGGTGCGGCAATTCTCGAGGTCGGCGGCGACGCAGTGGTTCGCAAGGGGCTTCGCGGGAGCGGCCTCGTCATCATATTGATCGGCTTTGCCATGCTGGGCTGCTACGGCGTGGTGGTCAACATGGTGAAATGGGATTTTTCAAAATTACTCGGCGTGTATGTCGCGGTCTTTGCGCTCATCAGCATCTTGTTCGGACGGTTCGTGTTCAAGGAAGAGATACCGCCTGCCACATGGGTGGGATTGGCCGTAATCGTGTGCGGCGGGATGATCATCCAGTTCGGGGACATGATGCAGCTATGAAGGACAAATTATGAACAGCTCAATACTTGTCGTCATGGGGACGCTGATCTGTGCGTTTCTCGTCATTTTCATGCAGGCCGGTTTTGCCATGATGGAGACGGGGTTCACGAGAGCGAAGAACGCGGGCCATTCCATGGCGATGAACATGATGGTCTTCGTTTTCGGCGTGCTCGGGTACTGGATATGCGGCCATGCGGTCCGAACCGGCGGCTCAGGATTTTTTCTGACCAACGTGGCGTCAGATGCCTCGATCATCGTGCTCTTCCTGTCCCAGGTGGTCTACCTGAACATCGCGGCGACCATACCGACCGGCGCGATGGCGGAGCGCTGGACGTTCAAGTCCTTCGTGGCGTACGGTTTCTTCATCGCCATGTTCGTGTATCCCTTGTACGCAAACTGGGTGTGGAGCGGGGGATGGCTCGCTCAGCTCGGCAGGAACTTCGGTCTCGGACACGGGGTCCTCGACTTTGCCGGTTCATCGGTTGTTCACATGGTCGGCGGCGTTGCCGGGCTCGCGGGTGCGATGGTGCTCGGTCCCCGCATGGGGAAATACCGGGCCAACGGAACTCCTGTTGCCATTCCCGGTCATCATATCCCGATGGCTGTTGTAGGGTGTTTGATACTTTTCTTCGGGTGGTTCGGGTTCAATGCAGGCCCGGCCATGGCTGACGGCGGTCTCCGGCTCGGCGTCATCGCGGGAAATACCATGCTTGCGGGCGTGGCTGCGGCTGTCGCGGCCATGTGCTACGTGTGGTTCATGTACGGGAAACCCGATCTTTCGCTGATCGCGAACGGGCTCCTCGGCGGGCTCGTTGCCATCTCGGGGCCCTGCGCATTCGTGAGTCCCTTAGGAGCGATCATGATAGGGTTTGCCGCCGGCGTGCTTTGCTGCGCAAGTGTTTTCTTTGTTGAACGGAAGCTGAAGGTGGACGATCCGGTCGGCGCCATATCGGTCCACGGCATTTGCGGCGCCTGGGGAATGATCAGCCTCGGGCTTTTTGCCGACGGTACTTATGGAAACGGCTTGAACAATGTTTCTGGTATGGTCAGAGGGCTGTTGTACGGAGGCGGAACGCAACTCGTGGCGCAGATCATCGGTGTCGTGGTGAACTTCGTATTCGTTTTTTCCGTGATGTACCTGTTCTTCAAGTTGCTGGACAGGATCATCCCGATGCGGGTATCGGAAGAAGTGGAGTTCGAGGGCCTGGACCAGAGCGAGGTCGCGGTTACGGCCTATCCTGACTTCAGCATAACGAAGACACGCAGATAGGGAACAACTGAGCATTCACAAAAAGTCTCCATCCTCCCTCATATGGAGAGCGGCAACCTGGGCCGGCATGCATTGCATGCCGGCCCGATTTTTCCCCTGGTGCGGCTTTCATCCCTTTCCGATTCTGCCTGACAACCCTGCTGACATCGCTGTTACTAAGGTCTCATCCGGAGCGGCTATCGGGCTCATTTCTTGACGTGCTTCAACGGGCGGTGCTATCCTTGAACTGTTCCCAAGAGAACACCAGAGTGGATAGTATTCGCAAGGAGGTGGCTTCCATGGCAGTAAAGGCTTATGTGCTTATCGAGGCGTATCCGGGCGCATCGCGCGATGTCGCGGCGGCTGCCCGGAAGATCAAGGGCGTGAAATCCGCGGCAGTCGTAACCGGGCCGCATGACGTGATCGCCTTTGTTGAGGCGGCAGACGCGAAGGCTCTCGGCGACGTGCTTATTGCGAAGATCCAGAAGATCGACAGCATAGCCGGAACAGTTACGGACGTGGTGATCGATTGAAGACGTTCCCGAGTCTTCCCCTCGGGGTTTCGACATAATCCCGAATGAGAGTTAATGATGCACCGCGCTGGGTCATCCGCTCGCGCTCATACGTGAAGGGCGCACCGCTCCGCCCGCTCAGGGATATCCGTCGTATTTCTTGCATTTTCCGCCTCTCTGTATTATGCTCGCCGTACCAGCCAGGGGAAAGGATCTTGGTCTCCCGGAAGCGGGAGCTTCCGGGCAGGGATGTGCATTGACCTCGATCCGGGAAGAATCATGACGTTTTATGATGATTGCATCAGTGTCCGTCAGTGTCGAGTAACTTGCATGCGAGACGCAGCCTGTTCCCGATGGCCCCAAAGGCATGCGTATTCACGGTGAGAAGGTTGATTATGAGGGAACTCTCTTATGTGTGAATTCTGTACGAAGCACGGCGAAGGAAAGATCTGGTACAAGAACGCGGCGAACTACGCCCAGGATCTCCTGTCGGACCTCAACCGGCGGCGCTACATCGAGAACTTCCTCACCACGGCGTTCGGCGAAGGCTTTCAGACCCTGGGAAGGCTCGAGACGATCTACCGCAAGAAGGGCAAGCTCCCGCGCGCGGTGGCGAAGGCCATGGTCGAAAAGGCAAAGGCCGAGCATTTCGGCCAGGTGCTGCCCATCGAGGAGATCGACGAGGTGGTCAACAGTGCCAGGACCGTTGTGCGCATGCCCTGCGCGTGCCGGTGGAACATCGGGAAAAAGGAAGAACGCTGCTGTTACGCGGTGAGCTACGGTCCCGAGGCCTGGTACCGATCGATCGACATGGGGTACTTCGGCAAGGCCTCCGATGAAGGCCTGGAATCGCTCACGCCGGACGCTGCCGTTGCGCAGATGCGGGAAATGGAAGAGCAGGGAAGGGTCCATACGATCTGGACCATGATGACCCCCTTCATCGGCGCGATCTGCAATTGCCGGCCCGAGGACTGCCTCGCCATGCTGACCCTGTCGCGGACCACGGTCGAGACCATGGAGCGGGCTGAGCAGGTCGCACGGGTGGAAGACGCGCTTTGCACCGGCTGCGGCTTGTGCGACAGTGAGTGCCATTTCCGGGCCATATCCAGCCATAACCATGCCGGTGCGTCCCACGCCCATATCGATCCCCAGAAGTGCTTCGGCTGCGGCCTGTGCAGGAGGGCGTGTGTTCCCGGGGCGATCACGCTGGTTCCGAGACAGGGAGCAGGACAGCGGTGAGAGCCTGCGATGCCTTCAGGGGCTTGACACAGATCTGCCCTGATATTTCCCTGCGCGGAATTCGAGGACAGGGTTTGCTCGCGGCGGAGATATTTGACGCTGATGGACACTGAAAAATGCTATGAAACTGACTGGCAGCACATCCGGGAGTCTGAATTCTGAAGTGATGCAGGGAGGTACTGTGGAGAAGAAGAACGCGCCATCAGGTCATGAGGAACAGAAGGAGGGGGAGGGCCATTTCATCCTGAACATCGCAAAGATCGTGTTTCTCGTCGCGGTGCTCGTGTCCTTCTGGTATTTCTTCGACAAGTGGCTCGGGAGCAAGTAGCACGGGCATGCATGGTTGCCCTGTGCAGGATCCCTGTCCCGGTCTCGCAGGGAATAAAATTCCCGGCGCTGCTTGACGGCACACGGCCGTTTGAGTAGCGGCTTATCACGGCGTCATGTCATTGCAAATGCTGTGCTTCCATTTGCAAGCTGAAGAAGTGCACCGGAGGTTGTCTGTGGCAAAGAAGAAGGGTCCCCTAAAAAAGGTTCATTCTCCTGCAGGGGGAACAATAACCCAGCAGAAGAGGGACCGTGTCGCGTCGATCCTGGCAGTCGTGCTCGGGCTGCTCTCCATCAGGCAGGGAGGCAGTGTCCTGCTCGGCCTGTGGGTTCCCGATTACCCCGTGCTTCCCTGGCTTGTCTGGTACAACGTGGCGATGGGCTTTGTTTCCGTCGGCGCCGGGGTCGGCATGTGGCAACGGCGTGCCTGGAGCGGCGCCCTGGCCGTCAACATCCTTGTGTTCCACGGCATCGTGTTCGCGGGACTTAGCGCGATGCACCAGTTCGGGCAGGTCGTGGCCTCGCAAAGCATCTTTGCCATGCTGTTCAGGACATTCACCTGGATCGTCATTTATTCCCTGCTGAGGTGGAGGCGGCAGGAAGACCGGTGAGGCAGTAACGTCGGAAACGCAGCAGGTCGGGGGTAAGGCCCTCGGGTGCGAGAACTGATCGGACAGCGTGGGCGTACCCATCGCTGGTCCCGGAGGCCGGCCAAGACGAGGCCAGCCTGATCGGGATAGCCGCATGGTCCCCCGTTCTCGAGTAAAGTGAGAGTGACACGGTATTACTGCTGCAACGGCGTGATTGTCGCTCGGCACCTTGTAACGTTCTGCTTTCTGTGTCACAATAGAATTAACCTTTGCTGCAAGGGACGCGTACGAAAGCGAAGGGCTTTCTGCTGGCATTCCGGACCACGCACCGTTGGTCGCATCGATGCCCCATCAGCCTGACGACGAGGAGGTGACCCATGGCACGCCACGACGCTGCTCCGTTCCACGGACGCGCATTACACGGCAACCGCCTGATCAGCGCGGTTGACCGCGACCCGAACCATTTGCACTACCTCACGCTGCTTCTGCACCGGATGGGATACCGCGTCGAAGCGGCGGCTACGGATGCAGCGGCTCGCCGGAGCATCGGCAAGCAGGTACCGGACCTGGTAGTCGCTCATTTCCCGCTCGTGGGGGACAAT
The DNA here is from genome assembly GCA_035516965.1 of Nitrospirota bacterium. Classification (NCBI taxonomy): domain Bacteria; kingdom Pseudomonadati; phylum Nitrospirota; species Nitrospirota bacterium. Next base: position 26,342 of record DATIZR010000047.1, on the reverse strand, counting down.
GACCTGGCGTTCCTGCAGGAACTCCGGGAGAACCAGCGCACGGCCGCGGTTCCGGTCATCGTGATCACCTCCTCGGGCGACCTGGTGGGAGCGAAGGATTGTCTCGCGGCGGGTGCCGCCGAATGCGTTGCCTGGCCGGTCGAGGCGGAGGAACTCTACTTTTCGGTCCAGAAGGCGCTCGAACGCGTGCCGCGCCGGAACCTCCGGATGCTTCTTCGGCTGCCGGTGTACGTGAACAGCGACCCCTTGGAGTGCAGCGCAAACGGGTGCGAGACCGTTCTCTCCGCAAAGGGCATGTACGTGGAGACACGGTATCCCGCCGCAGAGCGGGAGAAGCTTGCGGTGCAATTCATGCTCGGGGACCGGCCCGTGAGCGTTGACGCCATGGTGCTGTTCAGCGACTATCCGGGCCCTGCACTGGGCCGCGAGACCGGCATGGGGCTGTACTTCACCAAGATCGCGCCCGAGGACGAAGCGTTCATCCGGCAGTATATCCACAACGCCATCTCGGCAGGCGAGCCGGGGGGAAAAGTCGGCATGGGAACGAAACTATAACGGACAGCGCCGTCGGGCCTCGGGCTCCTGGCCAGGTCTTCACATCACCCAGATCTCACCTGCCGCATGAAATGGTCGTAACGCGTAAGCGCGTGCCTGCACACATCGTGGCCCTCCGATACATCCTGTCAATATCCGGCGCGGGCCCCATCGATGCACGCCCGGAGATATTTCCTAGACGTCCTGCATGGTCAAGCCAAACAACGTTCTATTGCCACCCTGGACCGTCATGGCTCTTGACAATTGACGTGCCCCGGTCAATAATTAATTAAGGTTAATAAAATTCGAAACTATGAAACAGTGCCGGTCGTCACGGGAAGTCAGCGTTCGCTCCATGGCTGCGAGAGCCTTTCTTTCCCCCGGATGTTCAGTTGAGACCGCACATGCATGCGGTAATGCAACCATCGACCAGCGGAGCCGAAATCTTCACTGGCGAAAAAAAGGGGAGGTGCATATGAACAAGAGCGGTTACTGGTCTCCTTATCTGGCAGGCGCCGGGATCGGCCTGGCCCTCCTGGCATCGTTCGTAATTGCGGGCCAGGGGCTGGGCGCTTCGCGGGCATTCACGGTTGGCGCCGGGACGGCCATGAGGGAGGTGCTGCCCGGCTACACGGCGACGCTGACGTACCTCGAGAAGTACCTGGAAACATCCCCTTTCAGGGACTGGACCGTCCTTGAAGTGGCCGGGGTGTTCCTCGGCGCGTTCCTCGGCGTTGCCTTGAGCAGAAGCTTCAAACTCCGGTTCGACCGGGCCGCGACCATGACCGTCGGGATGCGGGCGATGACGGCATTCGGGGGAGGAGCGCTCCTCGGGTTCGCCAGCAGGCTCGCGCGGGGATGCACGAGCGGCGTAGCGCTCACCGGCGGCTCCCAATTTGCTCTGTCCGGCTGGGTCTTCGTCATCGCCATGTTTGCCAGCGGATTCCTGTTCGCATCTCTCTTCAGGAGGTTATGGTCATGAGCGCGCCTTTACTCTTGAGTGACAACGTCAATCTAGTGATGGCCGTCGTTCTGGGGGCGTTCTTCGGGTTCTTTCTCGAACGGGGAGGGCTGGGCAACCCGCACAAACTAACGGGTGTTTTCTATCTGTCCGATTTCAGCGTACCGAAGGCCATGTTCACCGCGATCCTCGTCGCAGCGACCGGTCTTGTGCTGCTCGCAGACTTGAAGATCCTTGACATGAGCAGAATATGGATCATACCCACGTACTTCTGGCCCCAGCTGGCAGGGGGAGCGCTTTTCGGACTCGGTTACCTCGTAAGCGGATACTGTCCCGGCACTGCCGTGGCCGGCCTTGCTTCCGGCAGGCTCGATGCCCTTGCGACGATGTTCGGGATTGGAGCCGGGACCCTGATCTTCTCGGCGGTCTTCCCGCTGATCGAGCCCTTCTACAAGATATCGGATATGGGCTCGGTAACGCTGCCGGGATTGACCGGCATCAACCACTGGGTCTTTGTCGTGGCACTCTTCGCGCTTGCCGGGGCCATGTTCCTCGGCATGGAGCGGTACGAGAGAAGGGGCCGGCACTCTCCGTCAAAGGAGAACAGGCCTCTTCCGCTTGGTCATGGTGCGTCCCGGGCGGCCAGATAACTAAGACGGGACAACCGGCACGAAGCTTCACTAACGCAATCGTTTTGACGAGGCCCGAAGAATTTTCCCGGGCCTCGTTTTGATGCCTCCCGGGGTAGCGGCCATGGTGACACTTTCCGCCTGCGCGGTTCGTATACGCTATAATAGTAGTAAGAGCAGATCGTGCCCGGTTGCGGCACGTCCGCTTGATGCAGGTTGAGAGATGCGACCATGTCGATATTCCTGATGATCATATCCATCCTGGCAGCTGCCTATCTCTTTGCGGCAATCGTGTTCTACTACGGGTTCAAGAACTGGCATCCCCTGTGCGGCGGCAAGTCGTCGAGATGCGGGGGAGGGGCATCGTGCTCAAATGCTCCCCTCGACAAGTTTCCCGGCAGCTGACGACCGGTCTCTCCGGCTCATATAGTTGCTTCATGCCTTGCCCTGTGAAGCATCCCGTTGCCATCCCGGCAACGAAAGGCAGACCCTCCAGGCCTTCGCCTGCTCCTGTTCTCCTTTTAATGTCGAATATGCTTAGAAGAGAAAAACGTCACCATTTGTAGCACCTGCAGATCCTATCCGTTCTGCTGCATTTGCTCTGCCATGTTCCGGTGACTTGACACGTGGACCCGGGACCTCTATTATTTAAATAGGAATATCTTCGGAAGGGCGATTGCGATCCGCGCCCGGGAGGACTAAAGAAAACAGGACCCTATCGTTCATAGCTCCACGCAGGCTGGATTTGGGATGCCATTCCCCGCAGGAGGTGCATCATGAGAAGGCCGAGAGTCATTCTGTTCGAGGAAGGGGCGGAGACGAAAAAGGCGTTGAAGCAGTTCTTCGAGGCCGGGGGCTATGAAACGATCGTCGTCGCGCAGTTTGATTTTTGCCCTTTCTACCGGAGCGTGGAGGCATCTCGCGGCGCAAGCATAACGTCCTGCTGCGACCTCGTCGTCATTGGGAACAAGGGGCCGCACGTGAGCAGTGCACGGCTCCTCACGTCACAGACCCATCACTGCAGTATACCGGAACCACACCATAAAGCGATCATCACTGGAGCGTCCGCCAACGATTGCGTAGACGCGGTTAAGGCAGGGGACGTGGCCGTTTTCCACGATCCCCTTGATCTCGACGAATTCGGGAAGTGGGTCCGGAGCTGCCAGGAGCGGATGGACCTGACGATACCGCTTTTGATCATGCGCAAGGCGCCGCGCCTGCCCTGTTCCGCAGACACGAAGGTTCACTATCGTGTCATGAACAGGAACGAGATAAACCAGGCACGCGCGTTGAACCTGAGCTCCTGCGGGATCTGCATCAGGACGAGGCACTCTTTAAAGCTCCGTCAGGTGATTCACCTGTGGTCAAAGGCCCCGCTTATTACCGAAGATGCCGAGGTGCGGTGGATCCAGCCGGCCGGGGATGGATCGCTCCTGATCGGCCTTACGTTCTGTGTCGACTGAGCGCACGATCGACCTGCGCACGCACAGCGTCTTCTTGGTAGGGGAGGTCACCGTAGAGAGCAGCATGGCATCAGGCTCGCATTCCGGAGGAGGATTTCATGAAAAAAATAAACTGCTGGGAGTTCAAGCAGTGCGAACGTCAGCCTGGCGGGGAGAGGGTCCGGGATCTCGGACCCTGCCCGGTAACCATCAACGAGGACCTGGACGGCACCCATGGGGGGATTGGCGCCGGCAGAGCATGCTGGGCAGTCGCGGGTTCGTTCTGCGGCGGAAGGATGGAGGGGACGTTCGCGCAAAAACTGAATGACTGCGGGAAATGCGATTTCATGGCTCTCGTAAAGAGGGAGGAAGAATTGGCGCCTCCGACGTTCAAAACGGGGAGGCGCGAAATAGAGAAGGCGAGAAACAGGAGCGTATCCGTGAGAACGGATCCCGGTCTCCTGTTTTGACATTTTCCCCGTTATCTGCTAACGTCTTTCCAGGGGCTGTCCCCTCCGCTTACCTGCCCCGCTCGGCGGTACCGAGCATGTTCCATCGTCATGATTCATGACCCCGCCGGTAATGCCGCTGGCCAGGGAATTACAGGAGATTGCCATGGACACTTGCCGTCCTGATAGATCGCTGATCGCTCGCGCGATCCTCGATCATCTGTCCAAGAATCCCGATGCCCAGGATACGCTTGAGGGCATTGCCCGGGGGTGGATGCCGGAGCTGAAGGGCGACCAGCACAGGGTGCTCGTCAAGGAAGTCCTTTCAGATCTTGTCACCCAGGGTCTGATCGAAAAGATACAGGACGATGACCGAAAGACCCTTTACCGGGTCCGCGCTGCGCGGAAGGGGATCGCGGGGCAAAGGAGCTGATCCACTGCTCGCACAGGCCCCCTTCCACCCGGCAAGGCCGGATCACACCCTTCGGGCCGGTCCAGTCGCAGTCGGGTCTTCCTGCTGTGGTTTGACATCCTCGGGATATTCTGATAGTTTCATGCAAGTGAGGACCGCTGATAAACAGCCGCCTCCCGTTCGTCCTCGCCCGGAGATGCGCTCGTGACGATCTTCTTCCTCAAATCGCTCCTTTCCCTGATGCTGCTCGCTCCTGCGGTCTACGGCATGTACACCATGTTCAAGGTCTTCGGAGGAGGACTGGATTCGGCTCGGCCAGAGCAGTTCAGGCATCGCCACAGGGCCGCGGGCTATCTTTTTATCCTAATCTTCCTGCTCGTCTCTTTCCTCTGCGTCAGTTTCATGGCCGCGTCCCGATCGGAGCCGTCTCCGCGCGCCGCGCTGCATATTCTGCTCGCGCTCACCATCGCCGCGCTCTTGATCGTAAAGGTGCTGTTCGTGCGGTCGTTCCGGCAGTTGTACGCCCAGGCGAAGGTCATCGGTACCGTGATCGGGATCATGAGCGTGGTGCTCGTCGGCATGTCGGCGGGATATTACCTGACCATAAGCCGGTTCGGGCGCGACCTGACCGCGGACAAGAGCGTGTTCTACCGGATCAGAGGGCCGCTCCTTGCCATAGAGCGTACCGGTGGACCGGGCGTACAGGCGGTCAGGACCGATCGCATGAGTGTCGAGCGCGGCAGGACCTTGTTCGCATCGCGGTGCGCTGCCTGCCACGACCCGCTGAGCACGAACACGATCGTAGGACCGGGGCTCAAGGGACTGCTCAAGAACCCCACGCTCCCCGTGAGCAAGCACCCGGCAACGGCAGAGAGCATCCGGTTCCAGCTTCGCCAGCCCATGGGCCGCATGCCCTCCTTTGCCTATCTTTCCGACGAGGAGATGGAAGACCTCATTGCCTATCTCAATACGCTGTAAGACGCGCGGCCCATCGTGAAACTCAAACATTTGGAGGTGCAGTGTCATTCCGTCGTCGGCAGCGCGTGCTTTCACCGATACCTTGTAGACCGCATCATTCTCGTGACTATCGCCTTCCATCATGAGTCCAACTGGCTATCCTTGCCGGGCCTTCTTCAGCAGAAAATTAGTCCGTTTTGCATGATATAGCGATAGGACGAAAGTATCTGCTTTATATCATATTTTAATCCTGCCTTTCCATCATACGAGGTCTCTTCACTCTGTTGCGTCCTGACGACCCATGGCTGCATCCGCGAGTTCGAAGTTCCCGGGAAAAGAAATTGATATTGGCAAGCGCGCATCATTAAAGTTCTTGCCCCGCTGACCGATAAGAAAGAGGGCTCGCCGAGACGGGGGTGAAAAAGAGGAGGATGAACTTGGCTTATCTTGTGTGGTCCGATGATTTCAGCGTGAAGGTGAAGGAGATAGACGAACAGCACAAAAAGCTGGTCGGCATGATCAACACGCTTCATGAGGCAATGCTCGCAAATAAGGGGCGCGAAGTGAAAAAGGCGATCATTGTCGGCATGGTTGATTATGCCTCTGTCCATTTTGAGACAGAGGAAAAATATATGAAGCATTTCAGCTTCCCCGGATACCCGGCGCATAAGGCGGAGCATGACCACTTCGTTGAAAAGGCCATGGATCTGAAGGCGCGCGCGGAAGGAGAAGGATTCATCCTGAACCTGGAGATATTGGGTTTTTTAAAGAACTGGCTTCAAAATCACATTTTGGGGACTGATAGGAAATACTCGGCATACTTCAACGGACACGGTCTTCAATGACCTTGAGAACGGACCCTCGGGTGCAGTGTCCCGGCTGGCCGGGTGATATGAGCAGCAGAGCCATTTACCTGGAGTGCCGCCATGCTCACCTGGACGCCTGATCTGTCCGTGAATGTATCTGAAGTAGATGACCAGCACAAGGAGCTCTTTTTCCGCATCAACCGGTTCCTGGAAGCGCTCGAAAGCAGGCCGGATGCCTCGGCCCTCGCCGAATTTTTTGACTACCTCGAAGGGTACATGAATTTTCACTTCGGCACGGAAGAGCGGTACATGGAAAAGTACGCTCTCTACGGGTACACCGACCACGACCGGCACCTGTCCGAGCACGCGGCGTTCCGGCGGGATTTTGCCGAATTCAAGAACGAAATGACCAGGGACGGCGTCTCGGAGCTGATGATCGGCGAATGGCGGAACTGGATCACGAACTGGTGGTTGCTTCACATCACCCGGGTGGACAAGGGGCTCGGAGCCTTCATCCGGGAGATGATCCTTTTTTGACGGCGTACGGTCCGGGCCGTCCGCTTGGCTCTGATCGATGAATATCATCCAGCCCGTCTTTTGGCGCGATTTTGACATTTCTCCTGTTCTCTGCTACATTTCCCCTATGGCCCGCCGTTGCGCGGGGACTTTCCGTAGTCAAGCGGGGCCGTCTGGCGAACCGTGAAAGTTCTTTCTCCGGCCAGTCCTGCGTCGCCGGGTAAATCTGTCAACTTCTTACTTATTCTTCTTATGCGGACGGTGATGCAGAGCAACGATGTTCTCTCTCGCCCCGCTGCCGCGTCATTCCCGTGCACAGGCGACGTAGAGCGTTCCTCTGATGCATCCCGGAATTTCGAGGCATGGTACCACGCGTTCGAATCAATGTGTTCAATACATGCGGGAAAGGAGGTGAGACAGAATGAAGGCATTGACGTTCATTGCAGTTATTCTGATCGTCTCGGCAACGGTCTTTGCAGCGGCGATGACCCCTGAGGAGCGCGGCAAGATACTTTTCAACGATACGAAACTCGGCGGCGGCACTTCGGGGCGGTCATGTAATACCTGCCATCCCGAGGGGAAAGGCCTCTTCGGCGTGGGCGAAAAAAAGCTTTGGAAGAATCCGGGCGGCGAGTACACATCTCTCGAAGAGGCTGTTAATATTTGTATCACCATGGCGCTCCAAGGCAAGGCTCTCGACGTGAAGTCCGAAAAAATGAAGGACCTGATATCCTATCTCAAGTCCCTCAAGGCACCCGGTGCTGCTGCGCCGGCCAAGAAACCCGACGTAGGCTGCTAGATTCGTCCCGCCGAATCCGGGAGAGGCTCGGCCTCTCCCTCTCTTCTTTTCCTGCCCTGATACGAACTCGCTCGGACCACTGACTAAGGACTGATGAACATCTTGAGTCGTCATGCCTCTTCCGTACTTCACCTCGCGTCAGCATCATTGCAGACCCTCGAGCTTCCCTCCTTCGTGTTTCCGCTGACGTCGCCTCGCTCATGCGGCGAGCGTCAACAGCCGGGTGGAGAGCTTGATGTCCACGGCGGACAGGGCCACTGACACGGGGCAGCCCTTCTTGGCCGCCTCCGCCTTCTCCCGGAACGTCCGTTCGTCTATCCCGGGCACCTTGCCTTCCGTGTCGAGCTCTATTCCCGAGATCTTGTAGCCCTCGCCTGTCTTTTCAACGAAGACCTTCGCCACGGTGTGGATGTGACCGGCCGTGTATCCGGCCTGCTCCAGGATCATGGACAGCGCCATGCTGAAACAGCCGGCATGCGCCGCTGCGATCAGTTCTTCCGGGTTGGTCCCCGGCGCTTGTTCGAACCGCGACCCGAAGGAATACTTGCCTTCGAAGGCTCCGCTGCCAAACATCATCTTCCCTTTCCCTTTTTTAAGACCGCCCTCCCACTGGGCTTCTGCGGTACGTACTATCATGGTGCACCTCCTCATGGACGGCTCTGACACGGTTCCCTGTCAAGGCGCCATCCTTGACCATATTATACCTCTTACCATGGACCAATCATTCCGCCGCGGGAAGGACCGGTGCCTTGAGGAGCGAATCGGGAACCGTTCCGGTCAATGATTTTAGAAAGGCGGCGATGTCCGCTGCCTGCTCGCGGGAAAGTTCCTTCGCCAGCTGGATCCTGGCCATGATCGTGACCGCGTCTTCAAGCTTCTCCACGGAGCCGTCGTGAAAATACGGCTTCGTTTCAGCGACGTTCCGGAGAATGGGCACCTTGAACAGGTATTTATCGGCAGCGTTCTTTGTTACCGCGAATCGCCCCTCATCGATTGGCTGGCTGGCCGTGGCGTTCCAATACGGTTCGAAGACGCCGAACTTCTGATACATCTGGCCGCCAAAAAAGGGGCCGAAGTGGCAGGTCATGCACCCCGTGTCCAGAAAATCCTGGAGGCCCCGCTTCTGCTGCGCCGACAGGGCCGAAGGCTTGTTGTTCACGAAATCGTCAAAGGCCGCCGGAGTCACGAGCGTCCGCTCAAAGGCTCCCACGGCCTTCGCGAAATTGTCCGCGGTCACTGGATCTTTGTCGCCGGGAAACGCCTCCTTGAACAGCGCTACGTAGGCTTTCATCCCTTTTAACACCTTCTCCACGGACTCATAAGAGGGCATGCCGTAGGAAGGCGGGCCGATCAGCGCCTGTTTGGCCTGATCTTCCACGCTCACGCGGTTGCCGATCCAATGCTCCGATATCTGGGCCGCGGAGTTCAGGATGCAGGGCGAGTTCCTCGGGTTGTCCTTGCAATGGTTTCCGACCGCTTTTTTGAGGCCGTCCGCGGCATAGAGGCCGGGGGGGTGGCATTTCGCGCAGCTCACGGTCCCGTCAACGGAAATGCGGGATTCCCAGTAGAGGATGCTCCCCAGCTTGGCCTTCTCGGGGGTGATGGGATTTTCCGGGGACGGCATGGATGCGGGGAGCGGTCCAAACACCGCTCTGGCCCTGTTCATCAGGTCCTGATCCGGGGTGGCTGCAAAGAGCGCAGGCGCTCCGGATGCGGTTATGATCATCGCGGAAAGGATGAAGAAAGCTGTTTTGGTAAGTGGGGTGCTCAAAGCTCTGAATCTGTTCATAATGGTCCTCCTCTGACCCTGGCCAATGGTCTTCTCGTGGTCTTGATGCTGAATGGAGCTCGCAGATGGAGGTATACAGCAACTATAGCGCAAAAAAGGCGAATTTCAAGACAGGCGGTTTCCTGTGCATGATACGATGATACGAAAGGATGAAGGTGTGATGATTGCTGTCACGACTTCCCAATTGCCAGCATGCTACGCTACGTGTCTCCTGTTACCGGTCAAATGGAAAAGGATCGACGCGATGCGGTACCTTCGCTCCGCGAACCAGCGATAGGCAATGCGGGAGAGCGCTTCTGCTCCGGGCAGGGCGAACAGGAACGCGGCAACACGGTACCCTTTGAGGCGGGCGATAATCTTCGGCAGTGCCTTTTCGCCGACCAGGACCTTCCCGTCGGGAAGCACGAGATGCATGGCCCGCATGCATGCACCAGGCTCTATCCCCGGGAACTGGCCGGCCCTCTCGTCCGACTGGCATGGCACCATGTCGAAGGAATCAGCGACCTCGTTCTCCCTGATCCAGGAGACGGTGCCGCGGCAGATGGGGCAGGCGGCATCATAGATGAGCGCTGCAGGCTTCTCGCCTTTGCGTGCAGTTCCGTTTTTCATATCTCGTTCTCCTCAAGACCGCCCCCGGGCCGGAGCTATGCACTCGCCTCGTTCAGTGTTTCGATTGCGGAACGATCAAGCTCAAGCCGCGTAGCCGCGACCAGGTCCTGCAATTGTTCCACGCTCGTCGCGCTCGCGATCGGCGCGGTGACGCCGGGCCGGGCCATCAGCCAGGCCAGGGAGACGGCCGCGGGAGTCGAGCCGTATTCCTTCGCGACGAGATCCAGAGCATCGAGGATCCGGAAGCCCCGCTGGTTCAGGTATATCCCCACGCCCTGGCCCCGGAGGCTCTTTGACAGATCGTTCCGCGTCCGGTACTTGCCCGTCAGGAACCCGCTGGCCAGTGAATAATAGGTGATCACGCCCAGGTCCTTAGCCCGGCACAGAGCTTCGAGGTCCGCTTCAAAATCCATGCGGTCGTAGAGGTTGTACCGCGGCTGCAGGCTCTGGTATGCGGGATAGCCCTTCCGGCTGCTGACATCGAGCGAAGACGCGACCCGCTCGACGCTGAAATTCGACGCGCCGATCGCGCGGACCTTGCCCTGCCCGATCAGCATTCCATACGCTTCCAGCGTTTCCTCGATCGGCGTGTTCGGGTCGTCCCGGTGCGACTGATAGAGATCGATGACGTTCGTCTGCAGCCGCTTGAGGGAGTCCTCCGCGGACCGCAGGATATGGGTCTTCGAAAGCCCCCTCCCGAACGGTCCCATGTCGCTGCCGACCTTCGTGGCGATCAGGACCCGGTCGCGCTTGCCGCTCTGTTTGAGCCACTTGCCGAGCATGGTTTCCGATTCGCCGCCCCTGTTTCCGGAGACCCACCGGGAGTATACGTCCGCCGTGTCGATCAGGTTCCCTCCTGCGTCCACGAAGGCGTCCAGGATCCTGAACGCGGCCTGCTCATCCACGGTCCATCCGAAAACGTTTCCCCCCAGCGCGAGGGGCATGATCTCGAGTCCGGAGTTTCCGAGTCTGCGTTTTTTCATGGCCTCCTCCGATCACAGCGCTCGACCGCGACGTCAGGACCGAGCAGGATGCTGCGATCCATGTGACCCGCAATCGATGGGTCCCGACGCTTTCGCCCCTCCGAACGTCACGGGGTCTTTCGTTTCGTGCGTAGTATAATCTTAGCACAGCCCTGATAAAACTAGGATTGATCCGGTTCTGTATTATGAACAAAGTATTAGCGCAGCACGACTGGTGCGCGGCGGGAGGCATCAAGGGTTAGGGGCGAGAGATGGACGCGAAGCGTTCGGCAAAAAGGCGATAGGGGGAAAGCGGAGCATCAAGCCGGAGACGCGCCCTCAGAGGATAGGCTGATGGATCGGGTGCGGCGGAGGGAATAAAAAAGGCGGGCATTTGCCCGCCTTTTCAGTAGCATCCGTTGCATCATCAGCAGCCGACCTGTGCTTTCGCCTTCTGGGGACCAACCTTGGTGACCACCTTCTTGCCGCCCTTTTCCGTGTACTCCACGGTCACCTTGTCGCCTACCTTCACATCCTTGATCAATGAGCCCTGCTCGCAGTCGAAGCCGACATCAATGGTCCCGCTCGTGAGCGTAAGCATGCCCTTCTGCACATCCACCGCTTTGACCACTCCGGACTGCTCCATTGCAAGCGCAACACCTGCAAAAGCCAACAGAACTAATGCGATTACTACGATCGACTTTACAACTTTCATGTTATTCTCCTCCGTTCCCTTTGGTATTATGAATCGAAACAAGATCAGGGTTAAGAATAGCATTCCGCAATGACCCTTGTCAAGGAGTTGTCAGCAAAAATGTGGGGATCGATCTATGATCTTGCATTCAGCAGGTTGTCCGCCGCCTTTGAATCGATTCTTTCATGTTGACAATGATATACCGGATAAAGTATTGTCCTCCAGCAGAATAGAGTCATCACGCGGCAGGGGAAGCAGATTCCCGGATAATGACCCGCACAGAAAGAAGGTACGATGAATTTCAGTTCGTTCAAGCTCCATCCCAAAATAGCGGCGGGCGTAGAAGCGCTCGGCTATCAAACGCCGACGCCGATCCAGAAGCAAGCGATCCCGCCCGTGCTCGAAGGCAAGGACGTCATGGGCCTTGCCCAGACCGGTACCGGCAAGACAGCTGCATTCGTGCTGCCGATCCTGGAGCGGCTGCTCCCGGGACAGCGGGGCAGGGTGCGCGCCCTGATCGTCGCGCCGACGCGCGAACTTGCCGAACAGACCCATGTGTCGATCGGCGAACTGGGGAAAATGACGCACCTCAAGAGCTGCACCATCTACGGCGGCGTCGGATTGAATCCCCAGATCCAGAAGCTGCGGCAGGGCGTTGATATCGTCGTGGCCTGTCCCGGCCGCCTGCTCGATCACATCAGCCAGAAGACGATCGACCTGTCCCATCTCGAGGTGCTCGTGCTCGATGAGGCGGACCGCATGTTCGACATGGGGTTCCTGCCCGATGTGCGAAGGATCATCAAGCATCTTCCCGTCAAGCGACAGACGCTGATGTTCTCGGCAACCATGGCGGACGATATCAGGAAGCTGGCGCACGAAGTGTTGCATCACCCGGTCACGGTGCAGGTAGGGCACACGGCGCCGGCGGGCACCGTCGCGCACGCCCTGTACCCGGTGGCGCAGCACCTCAAGACGGCGCTGCTCATGGAACTGTTGAAACACACCGACACGGAGTCGATCCTGATCTTCACGCGCACCAAGCACCGCGCAAAGCGCATCGGGCAGCAGCTCGAGAAGGCGGGCTACCAGGCGGCCTCGCTCCAGGGCAACCTGTCCCAGAACCGGCGCCAGGCTGCGCTCGACGGGTTCCGCGACGGCTCGTACCGGATCCTCGTGGCAACGGACATCGCCGCGCGCGGCATCGACGTTTCCTCGATCTCCCACGTCATCAACTACGACATGCCCGACACCACGGACGCCTACACGCACCGCATCGGCCGGACCGGCCGCGCGGCAAAGACCGGCGACGCCTTTACGTTCGTGAGCTCAGAGGACGAGCCTCTGGTCAGGAGCATCGAGCGCGTGCTCGGGGAAAAGATCGAGCGCCGCACGCTGAAGGGCTTCGACTACCATAAGCCTGCGCCCGCCCGGGACGCTGAGTTTGCGCGGCCCCCGCGCGAGCCGCAGCGCCGCCGCGCACCGGAGCGGCCGGAACAGGCGAGGGGTCACGCCGCTGCCCCGAGACCGGCGGGACGCCATGCCCATGCGCCGCATGCCGGAACGCGGACTTCCCAGACTTCGCCCGGCCATGGCCGGCCCGAGCACGGAAAACAGGGAACCGCTCACCCGCAGCGCAGCGCCGCTCCCCACAGCGCGCCGGCGGCCCGCCACCCATCGGGCACGAGGACATTCAAGCCCCGTACGCGTTAGAACCCTGCTAAAAACAGAAAGGGCCTGGAGGAATTGCCTCCCGGCCTTTTTTTCGTCCTGATTTTCGGGGATGGTAACGTTTCCAAACCCCATGTCCCTCCTCTTACCGTCAGCCTCTTTTTCCACGGCCGGTCCCGTGAACGGCTTCTCCTCATTTCGTCTCCGATCCCGCTGCCGTCTGCCGGTTCCACCATCCGCCGCCGAGCGCCTGGAAAAGAGCGGCGGTATCGGCGAAGCGCGCGGCCTGGGCCTGGACCAGGTTGATCCGGGTCTGCAGATACTGCCTATCGGCGATCAAGAGGGCAAGATAGTTCGCCCCCCCGAGCTGGAACTGCTTCCGCGTGAGCTCGAGCGTATCATGCGCCGCGGACTCGGCATCGGCCTGCGCCTGAAGGATGTTCGCATCGGCCTCGAGCGCGCGCAGCACATCGGCCACCTCCCCGAAGGCCTGCAGCACCACGGCCCGGTACTGCGCTTCCGCCTGGTCGTATGCTGCGACGGCGGCCCGCTGCTTGGCGCTCACTTCCCCGCCGTGGAAGAGCGGCTGCAGCAGTCCTGCTCCGATGTTCCAGACCCCTGTTCCGCCGGAAAGGAGATCACCGGCCGTCGTGGTCAGGGAGCCGAAGCTCCCGGTCAGCGTTATGTGCGGATACCGGTTCGATTCTGCAACTCCGATCTGGGCGCTCGCCGCATGCAGCAGGGCTTCCGATGCCCGGATGTCGGGACGCTGCCGGACGAGCGATGAGGGGATGCCGAGAGGGAGTTCCCCCGGAAGAGTGAGTCCCGTGAGCGTGAACTCGGGAAGCTGCCCGGCTTCGACAGGGAAACGGCCCGCGAGGACCGTCAACGCATGCCGGGTCCGGCTCAGCTCCTTGGCGAGCGGCGGAAGGAGGGCCCGCGTCTGCGCGAGCTGCGTCCGCTGGAAAAGCACGTCGATGCGGGCGGCTCCCCCGAGCCGGTACTGGAGTTGGACGAGATCGAGCTCCTTCTCCTGGGCGGCCACGATCTCCCGCAGCGCATCGAGCTGCGCCCGGAGCGATGCTTCCTGGACAGCGGTTGTGACGACGTTCGACGCGATCGTGAGCCTGGCGCCCTCCAGAAGGAATTTCTGGGCATCGATCTGGGATTCCAGGGACTCGAGTTCCCGCCGGGCGCCGCCGAAGAGGTCCAGCGAATAGGAGACGTTCACGGAGGCGTTGTACAGCGTGAAGGGGCTTATCACGAGATTTGGCTGGCCCAGGGACGCGCCCGATATCTTTTCCCGTACGACCGAAGCTCCTGCATCCACCTTGGGATAGACAACCGCGCCGATCGTCGCCTGCAGGAGCTCCTGCGCCTGGCGGAGCGTTGCCTGCGCAGCGGCAATGTTCGGATTGCCGGCCAGCGCCTGTCGGATCAGTCGGTCCAGCTCAGGGGAGCGGAACAGGGTCCACCACTCGGCGGGGATGTCCCTGCCGGGTACAAGTCGCTGCGGAGCGCCGGCAGTCCCTGGCGCTGACGCGGTCTCAGCGGGGAGGCTCCCGGACGTGTAGGAGGCGACCTCTGGCTGCCCGGGCGTCCGGTAATTGGGTCCCACGACGCAGCCGGCTGCCGCAAGGCAGGCCGCAAGGGCAAGAGCGGTCTTGAGGGAACATGAAGGGCTCATAGGGTTTTCCTTCCCGGACCGGTCGCGCTCGTCCGTCCGGGAAGGCTTCTGGATACGAGTATAAAGTGGACGGTTGGAAATGTCAATCGATCGATTGAAAATGTATCGGCCCTGTGGTATGCTCTTTTCATGAGAAGCGCGGGAACAACGGCCGCGGCCGGTCGGCCGGCGGGCAGGCGCAGCGCACCGGCAGAGCCAGGCGACGGGGAGGATACCGTTGCCCGCATCGTGTCGGCGGCAACGCGGCTCTTCGCGGAGCGGGGATACGACGGAACGTCGGTGAAGGAGATCTGCCGCGCAGCCGGAGTCAACATCGCGGCCATCCACTATCATTTCGGCCTGAAGGAGAACCTGTACCGCCACATCGTCGAGCAATTCGACGCGGAGCGTCTGGAGCGGGCCCGGCAGGTCCTCGAGCCGCCGCAGAACGCAGAGGAACTCACCGTGCGGCTTGAGCTTTTCCTCCGCCAGACCCTGGAAGCCATGATCCACCAGCCCGCGATCTTTCTGCTCATCCAGCGAGGGATCGAGATGTTCGACGCCACCAGCGAGGCGGTGTTCCGCAACACGATCCACAGGCATTTCACCGGCCTCGTTGAATTCCTTACGCAGGCCAGGAAGAACAAGCTCCTGGCAGCGGACGTGGACGCGTTCTCCGCTGCAGGATTTCTCATGAGCCAGGTGCAGCACCAGACTGTGATCGACAAGATCAAAAAAAAGTATTTCGGCCTGTCGCTCCAGGACGGGAAGTACCGGACCCTGTGGGTCCGTCAGACGGTCCGTCTCTTTCTGCACGGGATCGCCCCGAAATAAGCCTATCGAGAGGATCGAAACCATGCCTGCCCTGAAGAAGCCCCAGAAGATCATCCTTGTCGGAGCGGTCGTCGCGCTCGCGATCTCTGCAAAGTTCATGTTCTTCCGCGGCGAGTTCCTGTACTCGGGAACGCTCGAGGCCACCAAGGTCGATCTGTCCGCCCGGATATCTTCGGCCATCCAGGCCGTGCACGTGCAGGAGGGCGACCGCGTCGCTGAGAACCAGGAACTCGTGGTCCTTGCCTGCGAGGATGTCAAGGTAGCCTCGGAGCTGGCGAACGAGAACTACCGCAGGACGCTCGGCCTGTACAAGGCGGGAACGGCATCCCAGGACACGATGGACCAGGTGAAGAACAAAAAAGAGGACGCCGACGTCCGGTTGGGTTGGTGCACGGTCCAGTCGCCGATCAACGGCGTCGTGCTCAGTCGGTATCACGAACCGGGCGAACTGATGAGCGTCGGGACCAAGCTCCTGACGCTGGCCGATATCCGGGACATCTGGGCCTACCTCTACGTGCCCCAGCCCGCCGTTGCAGGGCTCCACGCGGGCATGAAGCTCAAGGGATACCTGCCGGAGCTGAACAACCGGGAATTCGTCGGCACCATCGTCAAGATCAACGACGAGGCGGAATTCACGCCTAAGAACGTCCAGACCCGTGCAGAGCGGACCCGGCTCGTGTTCGGCGTCAAGGTGAGCTTCCGGGAATCGAACCAGGAAGAGATACTGAAGCCGGGAATGACGATCGAGGTCAAACTGCCCGGGGAATAGTCCATGGCGCAGAACCGGATATCCATAGCGGTCCGCGGCGTCAAGAAGTCTTTTGGCCAGCGGGCGGCGCTCGATGGAGTCACGCTGCAGTTCGAACCGGGCGTGATGCACGGCGTCATCGGGCCCGAGGGAGCGGGGAAGACGACCCTGATGCGGCTCATCCTCGGCCTGATGAGACCCGCCGCGGGAACGATCGAGTTCTTCCGGGACGGGCTGCCTGTTCCCTTCGAAGAGGTCCGGCCGGGCCTCGCCTACCTGCCGCAGCAGCAGAGCCTCTATGCCGACCTGTCCATCGATGAGCACCTCAACTTTTTCCGCGACCTTTACGGGATCCCTCATGAAAGCTTCGAACAGAAACGGCGGGAGCTGCTGCAGATCACCCGGCTGGGCGAGTTCAGCGGAAGGCCGGCGGGACAGCTCTCGGGAGGCATGTACAAGAAGCTGGGCCTGATGTGCGCCCTCCTGCGGTCGCCTGACGTGATGCTCCTCGACGAGCCCACGACCGGAGTCGACCCCATCAGCCGCCGGGAATTCTGGGAGCTCCTGTACCAGCTGCTGGACCTGCAGATCCTGATCATCGTGACAACCGCATACATGGACGAGGCGGAACGGTGCGGCCGGGTGCATCTCCTGGAACGGGGAGCCCTCGTCGGTGCGGGCGCTCCGCGGGAGCTCCTGGAGCGCGAGGGTGTAAAGAACTTTGACGAACTGTTCGTGAGGAGAACGGAACATGCCTGATACCGCGGTCGACGTAAAGGATCTGACGGTCCGGTTCGGCGATTTTACCGCCGTCGATGGGATCTCCTTCAGCGTGGAGCGAGGGGAAGTCTTCGGGTTCCTGGGCGCGAACGGCGCGGGGAAGACGACCACGATCCGCGTGCTCTGCGGGCTTTTGCGGCCCACGGCGGGCATGGTTCGCGTCGCGGGGGCGAGCTTCGACGACGGCGAACGGGCCATCAAGGCTCGCGTCGGGTACATGTCCCAGAAATTCTCGCTCTACAACGATCTTACCGTCGAGGAGAACCTGGACTTCATCGCCTCCCTCCGGAAGCTGGACAAGGCCCGTGCGCTCGAGCGGCGGAAGGAGCTGCTGGACTTCATCTCCTTCGACCGGTCCCTGAACACGATGGTCCGCGACCTGCCGGGCGGCACGAAGCAGCAGGTGTCCCTGGCCGCGTCGCTCCTGCACGATCCTGAGATCATCTTCCTCGACGAGCCGACGGCGGGCGTTTCTCCTGCCGCGCGGAGCCTGTTCTGGTCGCTCATCCGACGGCTGTCGGAGCAGGGTAAAACGGTCTTCGTCACGACGCATTATATGGATGAGGCCGAGCAGTGCGGCAGGATCGCGCTGATGCGGGAGGGGAAGATCATCGCGCTCGATACGCCGCCGGGGCTGAAGCGGGACGCATTCCCAGGGCCCATGCTGGAGTTCGAACCGAAGGAAAGCCTTACCTTCGCTGAGATATCGGCGCTCGCGCGCCATGGGGCGTTCTCGTTCTTCGAACCCTACGGGCTGCGGTTCCATGCGTGCGTCGGAAACGATGCGCAGTGGGAAGCGGCAAGGCCCGGTTTCGAACGGAGATTCACCATCAGGAACATTGAGCCGACGCTCGAGGATGTCTTTATTCGATCGGTGGAGGGCAAATCCCCGTGAACTCGTTCGTCTGGAGCAGGGCCGCGGCCATCTCCCGCAAGGAAGTGTACCACATCCTGCGCGATCCTTTCACGCTCGGGGCCGCCTTGGGCCTGCCTGTCTTCATGGTCATCATGTTCGGCGTGGCGATCGAGTTCAACGTGAAGAATGTAGGCCTGGCCGTGAGCGACTCAGACCGGACCCAGAGCTCGCGGAGGCTTTTGGACACCTTTGCGAGCTCCGGTTATTTCCAGGTCCTCCCAGCCCTGTCGCCCGGCGAAGCGATGACCGAGGTGTCGTCGGCCCGGACGAGGGCCGCGCTGATCATCCCGCCGCGGTTCGAGCAGGACCTGTTCGCGGGCCGGGGCGCCGAGGCGCAGGTTCTCCTGGACGGGTCCGACAATTCGACGGTCGGCCCCGTTCTCGGGTACGTGGGCAGCATCCAGACCCTGGCGTCCCGGAGGATCGGCGGGTTCGACCAGCCCGCGCCCTACGATTTCCGGACGAGATTTTTGTTCAATCCGGAGCTGAACAGCCGGTGGTTCGTGATCCCCGGCCTGACCGTGGTGGTCATGGCCATGATCTCGGTCCTGCTGACGGCGCTTACCGTAGCGCGGGAATGGGAGAACGGATCCATGGAGCTGCTTCTGTCCACGCCGGTCGAACCGATCGAGATCATCGTGGGGAAGCTTGCGCCCTACGGCGTCCTGGGGGTCCTTGCCGTCACCTTCGTTTACCTCATCGCCCGGACGATCTTTGGCGTTCCCTTTGTTGGCAGCCTGGCCGTATTCGGGGCGGGCTGCCTGCTGTTCCTTGCGACCTATCTTGCCCAGGGCCTCCTCATTTCCGTCGTCACCCGCAACCAGGCGCTGGCCATGCAACTGGCGATGATGTCCGGCATGCTTCCGGTCCAACTGCTTTCGGGCTTCATCTTCCCCATCGCGAGCATGCCGGTCTTTTTCCAGTACTTCACCATGATCCTGCCGGCGCGGTGGTTCATGAACATCGCGCGAGACACCTTCCTGAAGGGCTCGACCCTGTTCGAGCTCGGCGGACCGTTCCTGGCGCTGTCGCTCTTCTGCATCCTGCTGATCCTCGCGGCCACAAAACGGTTCAAGAGGGACCTCGAGCCATGAACAGGACGCTCCTGGGCTTCATCAAGAAAGAGCTGACACAGACGCTCCGGGACAAACGCATGCGGATCATGCTGTTCGTTATGCCCCTCATCCAGCTCACGCTCTTCGGCGTAGCCATCTCGAACGAGGTGAAGAACATCCGGCTCGCGGCCCTCTTCGCGCCCGACGACACGGTCCTCCGCCACGTGTACGAACGGAGCATCGGGGGGCGGTGGTTCATCCCCGCGCAGCCGGGCGGAGCGGATCCCTATACCCTGATCGAGTCCGGCGCTGCGGATGCAGTGCTGGTCCCGCCCCCGGGAGGGTTCACGCGGGCGCTCGGCCGGGGCGACGCACATCTCCAGGTGCTGATCAACGCGACCAACGTGCTCCAGGCGCAGTCCGTGGAGGGCTATCTCCAGTCGATCGTCCAACAGACCGTGAGGGACGACCTGAAGCTGGAGCCGCCCTCGTCTCCCATCAGGATAAGCACACGCGTACTGTTCAACCCTGAGCTCGAAACCTCCGTGTTCATGGTCCCCGGCACCATGTGCATGATCATGCTCATATCAACCCTGATCATGTCCAACATCGCGATCGTCCGGGAGAAGGAGATGGGGACCTTCGAGATGCTGATCAGCGCGCCGGTGTCGCGGTCGGAGGTCATCTACGGCAAGACCATCCCCTATGTCGTCCTGGGGATGTCCAATGTGCCCCTGATCCTGTCCGTGGCGGTGTTCGCGTTCCATGTGCCCATGCGCGGCTCGCTCCCGGTCCTGCTCATCGCGGCCTTCGCCTTTGTCTGCACCGCCGTCGGCCTCGGCACCCTGATCTCCACCTACTGCAGGAACCAGCAGCAGGCAGGACTTGCCGGCTTTCTGTTCCTGTTTCCGATGATCATGTTCTCGGGCCTCATGTTCCCCATCGAGAACATGCCCGAGTTCCTTCGCTGGCTCGCTTTCCTCGACCCTCTTGCCCACTTCATGGGACTTCTCCGGAACATCATGCTGAAGGGAGGGGAGACCGCCTACGTCGTGCAGCACATCGTCTATCTCGTCATTCTGGCCGTGGTCAGCGTCGTGGCCAGCTTCCGGCGGTTCCACACGACCCTCGAGTGAGCGAGCGCAGCCATGACCTGCCGCCGAGGGCCTTGCAAATTGCGAATGTTTGGAGTAGGCTCGATCAAGAGCCACGCCGCACCGGATCCTGCGGGATACCATCCCGCGGGCCCGACACCCAACCTCGCCGCACAAGGAGACAGGTTTATGAAAAGGAGAACCGCGGTATACGCGGGCATGCTCATCATGGCCATGATGGGCCTGCTCTTCGCATCAGCCGGCTGGACGAGCGACAGCGCGCCCCGGATCGCCAAGGAGGAGGTGAAGGCGCTCCTGGGAAATCCGAATATCCTCATCCTGGACGCGCGGACCGGGTCCAGCTGGAGCGGCAGCGACCGGAAGATCAAAGGCGCGGTCCGGGTCGATCCCCATGATGTTTCATCATGGATCAAAGGTGTTCCCCGGGAGAAGAAGCTCATCGTCTACTGCTCCTGACCCGACGAAGGAACGAGTGCCCGTGTGGTGCTCGAGCTCATGGAGCGGGGATATAAGAATGTTTTCGCGCTCAAGGGCGGATGGAACGCATGGGTGGACGCCGGGTATCCGGTCGAAAAAAAGTGAGCGCGTGCAGAATCGAGATTTGGCGCAAAGCCTCATCAGACGATATTATAGAGGCAGCTTTCGGCACGCGTGTGTGCTGGATTAGTCACAAAATCGGGGAGCAACGCCATGCCGGTGATCGTTTATAAGGATCTCAGGATAATTGTTGATGACGACGGGTTCCTCGTAGACCTCAATGACTGGTCGGAAGAGGTAGCAGGCGTTCTCGCCGCCCAGGAAGGTGTGGGAGAGCTGGCCGAAGACAAGCTCGACATCCTGAGGTTCCTTCGGGAGTACTACCGGAAGCACCGGTTCTTTCCCATTGTGCGTTTTGTGTGCAAGAATGTCCATCAGCCCAGGAACTGCGTGACCGAGCGGTTCCTGGACCCGGTCAAGGCCTGGAAGATCGCCGGGCTGCCGAACCCGGGCGAGGAAGTGATCAGGTTCAAGGAGTGGGAACCGCTGGGGTATTAGCCGGGGCTGAAGCATGAGGTCGACGGAGTTCCGGAAAAAAGCCGGCGAGCATGGATGACAGCACCATGTTCCCGCCGGCTTGCTTATTCAGCCAGAAAAACCGGTGACTTACGGTCGCCGATTTGCTGCTCCCGCATTCGTTGCTATACGCCGCCTTTCTCGATGCTCACCTTCTTTGTCTCCTTGAACCATGAGAACTTTCCGCTCTCGACGGTCCCGAAGGGCAGGTACATGAGCTCCACGTCAACGATCATGTCATAATCCTGGAGCGTGGTCACATCCTTGCCGTCCTTTTTGGTGAACTCCGCCGGAAAGGGGATGTCGAACTTCTCGATGACCGGGCGGTTGGGCGGCAGGCCCGTATCGCGGATGATGCCGCTCTTTTCATAGGGTCCGCGGCCCATCTTGTCGCCGCGTCCGAGCTGCTGGGGAATGGGCATGTAGATCTTTGACTGTCTGAACAATTCTTTTCCTTGTGTGTCTCTCGCGGTCACTTCCAGGACCAGCCGGTTGGGCGTGGGTCAGCCATCGGGGATGGCGTGTCCGGCGCGGTTGGTCATCTCAACTCTGACCAGGGCCTGGGGCACCATTCGAGAGCCGTCCCGCCACTGGTAGCCGAGGGTTTCGACCTTGAAATCCACCGCGGCCTTGGCCATGCCCGGGTCGCGGTAGGCCTGCATGTTGTGGCCGAGCTTGCTCCTCTTCATGTGGCATTCCTGGCAGCGCTCCTGGCCGCCCTCGGCGCGGTACGCCCAGAGGTAGCTGCCGTACAGGGTTGCACACTGAGAGGGGTTCTCCAGCTCGAAGTTCGGTCCGAGGCCGTGGCACTGGCCGCAGAGGATCGACTCATCCATGATCGGGCTGACCTTCATTACCGGATGGGCGGGGTCGGCGTGACTGCCGCTCTTCGCCCCATAGACCTCGTTCTTCTGCGGGAACCCGTCCACCCACTTGTGCGTGATGGCGTTCCGCTGGTGACAGATGAGGCAGTTGATGCTCACCTTGGACAGGTTATGAGCCGCCTTTTCGCGGTCCCCGTCGCTCGTTTTGGGGTCCGAGTAGATGAAGGCCTCCCGGACGATCTCCTTTGCAACAGCGTCCGTCGCATCCGCCAGTTGCGGCAGGTGGCATTTGGCGCAGAGCATCAGGTGTTTCACCTGTACATCTTCAGGCTTTTTTACGCCTGAATACTGCCAGCCCATGAGCCCCACGGAGACAGTCGTTTTGATCGTAGCGGCCGTCCTCCCGGTCCCGAATATGGACCGCGAGTGGATCGACTGCTCCCACTCCTTGTAAACCCCCTCATGGCACCCTCTGCATCCGGTTGAATCATACATCTTTGCAAGTTCGTCGATGCTGGTCGCCTTCTTTGTCTCAGCTGCATGCAGGATCTGATAAGGCATCGCATACGACAAGATAAGGAAAGCGACGACCGCCAGGAAGCTTTGCACTCTCATGCCATTACCTCCTTTCTCGTAGTGTGGTCATTAAGGAAAATTATCGAAGGTAGTAAACGATTTAATTAAGTGTAGGCGGCATTCGCCTGCCTGTCAAGAAACTGATGGGAATAACAGTGTTATATTATCCGCGCCGCTCACCAAATGAAACTGCGTCTGCCGTCGAGCAAGCAAAGGGCAGGGTTCACCGAAAGGGATATTCTTCATACGGTCGTTAAAACGATGTTTGAGTTTGAAGGTGGGGAAACAGGGGTCAGTTACAAGGATGGAACGGGGTCAAACATTCGCAGGTGACTTGACAGCATTTCTCGCGCACATCCGGGTACGGCTGCCTTGCTCGTTAACAAACAGAAACTAAAAATGTTTTTTCAACGCCCAGTTAAGGGAGAGACTCTATCATGAGCTAATAACCTGACGCTGCCTTCATGGCACTGTACTGGTCAGTGAGGAAGAAAATATCGGGCCTGTCCATGACGCCGGCTTTTACCATGGTATCTCTCAGGTCCGGAGACCCAGAGAACGCCTTTGCGCGCGCAAGGTCCTTGGCCTCGAACAGGACAATGACCTCATTGGGATCGTCAGCGCCCCGAAACAGGTATTGCTCCGTGAGCCCTGCCTTGACCCGCTTCGGGAAGTGTGCCTCGTAAGCCTGCTTCCATGCTTTAAAGTCCTTTACTTTATGTCGAACGAGCATGTAGGCGACCATTGACGTCCTCCACTCTTGGAACGCTGCGGTCCGTGTTTCACAATCGCCTGCTGTGGAACAGGGCATCGCAATAAATTCCCTGTTCCGTGGCACTCACTCACATGAATTAAAAGTAGCATCCTGTCCTGATGCTGTCAATTGTACTATAGTATGAAAAAATGAATAGGTGTCTTTCAGGTTCAACCCTGGCCAGAGTCTGCCTGAGTCGCGCTTTGAGTCTCGTTTATTGCGCGACGCCCCAGTCAAGCCGCAGCCTTTTTTCATCAGACGGCTCCACGCTCGTCCCGTATTTTCTACCTTCCCGGTTCAGTACGCCTGCTAGCCAAGCTGCCTCGACAGGCGAGGCCAGGTTCACTCGGAAGCGACGTACCTGCGTCGGTATCATGTCCAGGGCAAGGAGTCTGCCCGTTGCGGGGTCGACTTGCGCGAAGTACATGAGTCCCAGGTCACCGCGAAAATCCTCATGGCCGCCGATGCCTTCATAGTCATTCAGAAGGTCGCCGCATCCATAGAGGATGAGCTTGTCGTGGTAGACCTCGACAGCCTTCACGTGGTGGGCGGAATGGCCGTGGATCACGTCCATGCCTGCTGCATCGATGAGACCGTGGGCGAAGCGCACCTGTTCTGGTGAGATGTCATATCCCCAGTTCGGGCCCCAGTGGATCGAGGCGATCAGGATATCTCCCTGCTTTTTCACCCGCTGCACCTGTTCCCGTATGCGAAGGACCGTGTCAGGGGAAAGGTCCGCGAGGAAGTTTACTCCGGGCCGGCTGTTCAGGGCTGCCCAGGCATCGGCTACGCCGCTCGTCCCGACGGCAAAAGAGAAGACGATCACCCGGCCCTTCCGGCCGAGATCGACGATGGCCGGGGCTTCCGCCTCGCTCCGGTTCCTGCCTGCGCCGGTGTGCGCGATGTTCAGCTTCTTCAGCGTCGCGATCGTCTCCGCAAGGCCGGAATATCCCCAGTCGAGGACGTGGTTGTTCGCGAGCGTGGCAACATCGATCCCGGCCGCGGTAAGGATTGGTGCGTTTGCCGGGTGCATCCGGTAATTGATGCCTTTTCCCTCCCAGTACTCTTCGCTCCTGGTAACTGCCGTCTCCAGGTTGATCATGCGCACGTCGGGCGAGCGCCGGTCCAACTCCGCCAAGGCGTTTCCCCAGACCGTCCTGAAGCTGAACGGCCTCTGCATCGGGCCGGAAGCCTTTTCCGCTAGCCGTGCATACTCCCTCGCGTCGGTCAGGTATGGCTCATGGATACGCGGATCGGAGGGATGAGGAAGGACCTGATCGATGCCCCTGCCGGGCATGATATCGCCGCACAGAAATATGGTTATCGCCGGAAGGTTCATGGCTCTCTGCATGGCCAACGCGGTCGTCATGTGCGCGCATTGAGACGCGGCTCAATAGCGGAGACCCAGGGACTGGACGAGGAACTTGGCAAAGGCTGATGCTGACCGGTATGCTTCCGCCACCTGCTCCAGGAACCGTGGGCTCCGCGCATCCTGCTCGGTGAACGGCGCCGTTACGACGAAATCCTTTCGTTTCAGGTCCCCAATCAGCGGGTGCGTTGGTTCAACGCCCGCGGGCGGCCGCTTGTACGATTCTCCCCAGAAGGTCCAAGTCTGTTTGAACTTCGCGGCCGTCGTGATTCGCTTCCACGTGTCAGGTCGGGACAGGATCGCGTCGCGTATTTTCGAAAGCGTATCAAGGTCGGGATGCCAGATGCCCACTGCGGCAAACACCTCGCCGGGCTCGAGGTGGAGATAGAAACCCGGTGCGTGTACGCCGGCGCCGGCCTCATGCCGGAAATGGGCCGCTGCCATGATCTTATAGGGGCTCTTGTCGCGGGAGAAGCGAGTGTCGCGGTAGATTCGGAAGAGTGAACCGCCCTGGGGGCGAGGGTCGGCTTTAAAGCGGTTGCTGATCCCGTGAAGCGGCGCGGTGAAGTCGGCTATGAAGCGCAGCATCGGGTCCCGAACGTCCGACTCATAGCGCCCCTTGTTCATCTGAAACCATTCGCGGTTGTTGTTCTTCTTCAACAGCCTCAGGAAAGTGAAAAGTTCCGGTCCGAAGTAGGTTTGCTTCGCCATGGCATCTCCCGATTGATTATGATCCTAGTATATCACCGCCCATGCCCGTCATCCTTCAGGATGTCAATGCTCCTGCATGCTGCAGGACACCATGCCCTCCAAAGTATCATGCCCCCATCCCGGATGAAGATTGTACGATGTGCCCGTCTGACATCCGCTTTGTCTGGTACTTAATGAAATCAAAGAATGCTACTTCGCATGTCATCGGCGTTTGGGAGGGAAAAGCGGACATGGGCAAGGGACCGGAGGCGATCAAGGCGACCTATGAGCTGACATCTGCGGGGGAACGCGATCATGGAACGAATGTTTGCCGGGACATCCCACGAGCTGGTGACACTATACCATGAGTACAACGGGAAGCTTACCATGACCGATTACTGCTCGCTTGCCAATCAGCCCCACATGGAGCTCACGATGCCGCGGGCGGCGGCCTGGAATTCACGTTGTCCGAAAAGACGCCCGGTCTTGCGTCGCTCATGGAAATGCATATGCACGCCCTCCGGCTCGTTGCTGACGGCAGGGACAGCATCACCCAGGCCAGGACTCTCTATGACGACAACGGGGAGAAAAAGTGGTGGTCAAATTGAATCGTGCGAAGACCTGATTTTCGTGCGTTCGAGAGCTTGAGTACTTGGCCTTGCAGAGCGGAAAGGGCCGAAAAGCCCGAAGGGGGGAGCTCTTTTACCGACCATTCCCGTTCCTGTAGCAGCGAAC
>DATIZR010000046.1 GCA_035516965.1 Nitrospirota bacterium | reverse complement strand
GTCAGAGCAAGTGTATCGCAAGCGTTCGGATCCGCATCCTGCAGCATTCGCTGCTCGATCTCGAGCGGCTTCACATAATACGTGTTGGAGTCGGAGTCGGTCACCTCCGTGAGAGAGCCGTCGGCCTGCAGGGCCGGGATGGTAAACTGCGGTACCCATCTGATGGAATTCGAGCCGTTGGACTGTGAGCAGTCGACTATGCTTCCAGAATCCATGTCCACGCAGTATGAGGGGATGCCGTTCAGCTGGCCGAACCCGCCGTACTGCAGCATGAATGTGACGCCGTTAAAGGCAAAATCGGGCTGGGTGTTGTCAGCCTGAGTATGTACATAGGTGATCTGCAGTGGTGCGTCGAAGTTCACGAAATTGCTGCCGCTCTTGAGGCCGACGAACCGGTTCCAGTCGTTCGGGCCTGTTTCCCACGTGTAGAACGTCGGGAGCACGTTCCATGCCTGCCAGCCGCAAACCTGGCTGCTATTCCAGGGACAGGCAAGAAGGCTGACATTGGCCGGTGTCGGATCAATGAGCGCTCCGCTCATGAAGCCCCACTGGTACTGCTGGTAGGTGCCGGTCGTGGTCGAAACGACGCTGTGAATGCCATCCATGAGCACCAGATTGGTTGCGTCGAAGGTGTAGCTGGTTGTCGTGGTCTGTCCGGACATCATATTGCTGTAATAGGGGTCAGCCGGGTTAATTCCCGATGCACTGGACTTCAGACACTGATCATAACATGCGAGATTGCCGGGTACCGTGGAATCTCCCGGATAGACGAGGTCTTCCTTATAGAAGACAACCTGGGTGGAACTATCCGGCAAGGTGCAGCTGGTATATCCGGGGACGGTGCCCGAGGGTGCGGTATACAAGCACCCGCCGAGCGTTACATACGCCTGGCCTCCGAGTGAATCTGACCAGAAATTCAGGTTGCCCTGGGGGAGATGACTGACGTCTATCGTCGGAGTCGGGTTGGACGTGATCTGCGCCCAGGTACAGTTGTTATTGCAATTCTGCGGCATCTCGGCAACTTTAGCGAATACCTGGTTCGTATCGTCCCACACCACCTGGTACTGCGTCCCAGTTCCGCCTGACATGGGCTGCTCCCAATAATTGAGCGGAGTGTTTTTGATATCGGCCAGGGTGAGAAGGTTGCGGGTATGCTTCTTGAGCTTCCCTCCCGCTTTGAATATCGTGTAGTCTGTCGAGGTATTGTTCCGGTAATCGTGCGACGCTACGGTCTGGTTGTTATGAAGCGTAATGGCGTTATTATTATTGTTGTTTACCCACACGCCCCAGTAGCCTACATAACCCTGGTAGGTATTGCCGTCCTCGATAGCCGTGAAGGTGATCGGGAATCCCGAATTGCGCGTGACCCTTGCGCCCGCCATATTATAGAGGCCGTAGCTCCAGGCGCTTTGGTCGAATTTCGTTCTGCTGAGGCACGCTGTGCTAAGAGTATTGACATCCTGTCTCCAGAAGTCTGCGTCGTTGTAGGCGAATGCGAAGCTTTCATTCTGTGTTCCGCAGGTACCAGAGCTTACCTCGTCAATGAGTCCTGCGCCTGCCGTACCATCGGGCAACCTGTCAAGAGTGACCTTCTGCGTTGAGTCCTGGACTCCTCCACAGTCGGGATGAACGTCGTGAGAAACAAATTTAAGCAGGACGGTACCGGACGGAGCTGACCTGACCGCCTCCAGGGTGCCTTTGAAAGAGGCTTGCGCCGCAGGGACTCCGTTTACGATAGGATGTCCCGCAAAGTCCATCGTGAAGATGCCGTAGGGGTTCGTGGTGCTCGTTCCCTCGCTGATAACAGCCTTTCCATAGATGAGCGCCGCCTGATCGTTGTCGCTCGCCGGCTGGTGAACCCATACCCTCACATATTGCGGGGAATTGTCATCGGCACGGGATGCGTCTACCGTGAATGTCATGTAGGCGGGCATGTTCGCGCCTGATGACTGGTTCTGGGCCTGCTGCCCTGCGGCGGCCGGGTCAGCGTTGTTGGTGCTGCAGAGGTTCTGATCAACCAGTGCTGTATAGACGCCTTTGTTGAGCATCACATCATATTTCGTCTGGCCCATCATGCAGAGGATCTGGTTGATGGTCTTAAAGGCGTCGCTGGTGCGCTCCTGGACATAGACGTTCGGCTTGTCCGTATTATAGTCCGTCGTTGCCGCCAGGTTGCTGGGAATGACTCCGATAAGGAGACCTTTCAACTGCGGCTTGACAGGACTGGCGTCGGTCGAAGTCTGCGCCGACACCACGCTCACGTTGCTGGTCACGACCAGGGCGCTGCCGTGATTGTTGGCGCCGCCCAGGATCACGCCACCGCCTCCTCCGCCACCGCCGCAGGCGGTGAAGATGAATACCAGGGCAAGAAACAGGAACAGCATGTTGATGCGCTTACTGAACTTCATACAATCCTCCTTAAATGATTAAGCTTGTGCTGTTACGATTTTACACAAAATATTATGTTTAATACATAAAATAATGTGCAATACTGGTGCCTATAGTAATACCATATAAAATCAATTAGATAACTTGACTCGACAATATCGTGACTGACGGCTTATTGACAGTAGTCTCGAATATAATGTTTTGATCGATATGAAACTTAATGAATTTTTTGGCAATATGTTGAGTCGAACGAACTCGGCAGCATTCCGCCGTTTTTTGTCATGTTGCGACTCAATAGTATTCGCAAACATGACTTCATCGCCTGGCATGCGTGGTATCTACGTATCGGCAGAATCCTAAGAATCTTAATGGAGTATTTCTGACTGATGAGGATGGCAATGGGAGAGGCCGCGCCGATGGGATTCTCGGAATTGTGTCAGTTCTGACTCATTGACAGTCGATCACGGTGTAGAGTAATATCCCGTTATGAAATTCAGGATCCTGTCGGACTTCAAACCTACCGGCGACCAGCCGCAGGCCATCGTGAAGCTCTCGGAAGGCATCACGAGCGGGCAGCGGGACCAGGTGCTCCTGGGCGTGACCGGTTCGGGCAAGACCTTTACCATGGCGAACGTGGTGGAGCGGGTGCAGAAGCCCACGCTCGTGATCGCGCACAACAAAACGCTCGCGGCACAGTTGTATAACGAGTTCAAGGAGCTGTTCCCGGAGAACGCGGTGGAGTACTTCGTCTCCTATTACGACTACTATCAGCCCGAGGCCTACCTGCCGACCACGGATACCTATATCGAGAAGGACTCCTCCATCAACGAGCAGATCGACCGCATGCGCCACGCGGCAACGAACTCGCTGCTCGAGCGGAACGATGTGATCGTCGTGGCGTCGGTCTCGTGCATCTACGGCCTGGGCTCTCCCGAAGCGTACCACGGCATGCTCCTGTTCCTCGAAAAGGGGCAGCACATCGATCGGAACGAGATCCTCCGCAAACTCGTGGACATCCAGTACACGCGGAACGATTTCGACTTCCACCGCGGTACCTTCCGCGTGCGCGGCGACGTCATCGAGATCTTCCCGGCCTCGCACGAGACGACGGCCGTGCGGGTCGAGCTGTTCGGCGACGAGATCGACGCGATCAACGAGTTCGACCCGCTCCTCGGCTCGCCGCTCCAGAAACTGGAGAAGATAGCCGTGTATCCCAACAGCCACTACGTGATCCCCGACTCGCGCATGAAGACGGCCATCGATGGAATCCACGAGGAGCTCCGGGAGCGGATCCAGCACTTCCGCAGGGAGAACAAGCTGATCGAGGCGCAGCGCATCGAGCAGCGCACGATGTTCGACCTCGAGATGATCCAGGAGATGGGCTACTGCCACGGCATCGAGAACTATTCGCGCCACCTCTCGGGGCGGGCACCGGGCGAGCCGCCGCCCACGCTGCTCGACTACTTCCCGAAGGACTATCTCCTGATCATTGACGAGTCCCACGCGACGATCCCGCAGATCGGCGGCATGTACAACGGAGACCGGGCGCGCAAGCAGACGCTCGTCGAGTTCGGGTTCCGGCTGCCGTCGGCGCTCGACAACCGGCCGCTCAATTTCGAGGAGTTCAACGCGCGCACGAACCAGATCGTGTACGTTTCGGCGACGCCGGCGGACTACGAGGTCGAGCGGTCCGAGGGCAGGATCATCGAGCAGGTGATCAGGCCGACGGGGCTCACGGACCCGACGATCACGGTCAGGCCGGTCAAGGGCCAGGTGGACGACCTGCTGAACGAGGTGCGAAAGCGCGCCGAGGCGCATGAGCGCGTGCTGGTGACGACGCTCACGAAGCGCATGGCCGAGGACCTGACCGAGCATTACAAAGAGCTCAACGTGAAGGTGGCCTACCTCCACTCCGACATCGAGACGCTCGAGCGCGTGGACATCATCCGCGACCTGCGCATGGGCAAGTACGACGTGCTGATCGGGATCAACCTCCTGCGGGAGGGCCTCGACATCCCCGAGGTCTCGATGGTCGCGATCCTGGACGCGGACAAGGAAGGCTTCCTGCGCTCGACGCGTTCCCTCATCCAGACCATGGGACGGGCGGCGCGGAACGTGAACGGCGAGGTGATCCTGTACGGCGACAAGATCACCGACTCCATGCGGAACGCGATCAATGAGACGAACCGGCGGCGCACGGTACAGGAGGAATACAACGTCAGGCATAACATCACGCCCATTTCCATCAAGAAAAACATCCAGGCCGCGCTCAGGACCGTGTACGAGCAGGACTACTTCACGGTACCGATCGCCGCTGAGGATGCGGGCGAATATGTTCCGACCGTGAACATCCCGCAGCTCATCGCATCGCTCGAGAAGCAGATGCGTGCAGCGGCAAAGGTGCTGGACTTCGAGGCCGCGGCCGGGCTCCGGGACAAGATCCGGTCCCTCCGGCAGCAGGAAATGGCCGTTGGGGTGAAGGTGGAGTAAAGACAACACTCTCGTTGTTGTCCGGTTGCTGCAATCCTAGCGTTGTACGGAGGCTGCTTCCAAATTGCCTTCTCAAGCTGCTCCGCCCTCCGAATTCCGCACGCGGCGATCCCTGTTCCCTATTCCCGTGCTGTATACTGTTCTGTCACCTGCTCCCTGTCTCTTTGCACACGCATAATGCACACACGCATAATGCCTTGCAATTTACGAATGGCTGTAGTACGCTCGTCTCATGGAGAGAACAAGGTACTTCATGTCGATCAATAAATTCAGGCCCGACTCCGACCGGGCGCAGATCAACAAGACGGTCCCGTTGCACCGGGATTGGGCGAAACAGCAGCTCGCAGCAGGGGTACTGGTGCAGGCCGGCAAGTGGGGCGATCACGGCGGCATGATCGTCATCAAGGCGACGACCAGGGAGGAAGCCGACAGGGTGGTGAACCAGGACCCTCTCGCCCGGGCCGGGCTGATCGAATTCGAAACAGGAGAGCTCCACCCGGCTGTTGCGTTCAAATAGGCGAGGACGAAATTGACAGACTCCGGACCGGTTCCGAGCAGGCCTTTTTTCCAGGGAGCAGGTAGGGACAGTGATAAAGACGGGTGCCCAGTAATTTCGTAGGGCCGTTCCGGGAACACGCGTGGGTTGGGGAAAGACTGAAAAGCAATGTTAGTTTTTCCGGCCGGAATACAGATGTTGCTCTGTATCCTCTTCCTGCTCCCGCATATCGCAAGAACAGGGTGTCGTGAGAATTTGACAATGCGGTCGTAAAAAAGAGGGAATCCCTATGCGAGACAACAACACCCGGGCTCGCAAACAAGCAGCCGTAGAATTCCTCCAACTCGTCGTGGCAGGCCGCATCGATGATGCCTACCAGAAGCACGTGGACCTGGGAGGCAAGCACCACAATCCCTTCTTTGCTGCAGGTTTCCCCGCGCTGAAAAAGGCGATGATCAAGAATCATGTCCAGTTCCCGGGCAAGCAGCTCACCGTCAAGAACATGCTCGGTGATGGCGACCTGGTGGCCGTGCACTCCCACATCGTGCTGCATCCAGGCGAGACAGGCATATCAACCGTGCACTTGTTCCGCTTCCATAGCGACAGGATCGTGGAATTGTGGGACATCGGCCAGTCCGTGCCCTTGGATTCACCGAATGAGGATGGGGCATTCTAGTAACGAGAGAATCAGATTCTACGCACCATGTGAGGAATATTGACCGCAAAGAAATGGCGCCTTCTGTCGCCGTAGAGCGGCTATACAAGAAGCACGCGAGGGGAAGCCCGGCGAGGACGGTCTTGGCCACTCTGAAGGCGGCATTTTATTCTCCCTTTCGAGCTTTTT
Source organism: Nitrospirota bacterium (assembly GCA_035516965.1). NCBI lineage: Bacteria > Pseudomonadati > Nitrospirota > Nitrospirota bacterium. The sequence continues at coordinate 61,628 of DATIZR010000046.1, read as the reverse complement.
GATGGACAAATCCGGCTTAAAGTTGCTTCAGTGCATTGCGTTCGGCATCGAGTACGATTATTACGGATTGCCGTCACATCTGATCTCATGAACTAATCCGGGCCTGTGCCCGATTCATGCTAGAGGGGAATGAAATAACGCCTTTGGTTTCCCTGTCCATTCTTTCACCTCTGCTTGAGGAATGCGAAATATTTCGTTGTCAAAGTCATCCCGGCTGGGTACAATGGTCCCCACATTTTCGATATGGATACGATCTTTTTTCTCAAGGGGCTCATCATCGGTTTTGTCATCGCTGCACCGGTCGGCCCGATCGGCGTCCTCTGCGCGCGCCGCACGCTCCTGTTCGGCAGGCGTGCCGGGTTCTTTTCCGGCATGGGCGCGGCGACGGCCGACGCCATCTACGGGTTTGTGGCTGCCTTCGGCCTGACGCTCGTGTCGAACTTCCTCATCGGCCACAATGTTTTTCTCAGGATCGTGGGCGGCACGCTCTTGTGCACTCTGGGCGTCAAGGCACTGTTTGCGGATACGGACCCGAAACGAGATTACCCCAAGACCCTCAAAAAATTCGCAGGCATGTACTCGTCCACGTTTATCCTGACCTTGACCAATCCCATGACCATCTTCTCCTTCGGCGCTGTCTTCGCCGGGTTCGGGCTCGCCGAGATCAAGGGAAGCGCCTTTTCCGCCGGCGTCCTTATCCTCGGCGTCTTCCTCGGTTCGGCGCTCTGGTGGCTGTTCCTCGTCGGCATCTTCAGCATTTACCGCAAGCGGTTCCATTCCGATCAACTTCGCTGGGTGAACTTCATCTCCGGCGGCATCATCATTGCCTCGGGCCTCCTGGCCCTCCTGAGCCTGGAGTGGTAAGCCGGGACTCCGTTTCGCCTTTTCCGCTGGTCATCCCCCCCGGCACATTCTCAGAGTGGCCCTGCGAAATATCCGGGCCCCTCGTTACTTTCGGGACGCCGGATGCGGCAGGAAGGACAATGGACCATTCATATGTAGACTTAGATCAAGGCAACGGCATGCGATGATTGTGAGAGGCGATAAAAGATGTCACCTCTATGCTGAGACGGAAATAAAAGTCCCATAATAAAATCGGGCACGGGACAAGAAGCATCCCCTGTTGATCAAAAAAATCCGTAACAAAGAAACCGAGCCTTTCGTATTCCTCATGGCGTAAGACCGCGGCCTATGATAAAATCCCGGTAAAGGGCCAGAAGATCATGGATGGTTTAAACTGCTGGGTCCTGTTCGATTCTCAAGCAGGGATAGGGGACTGCAGACAGTGTGTCAGTCCATTCGTAAAAAAGGAGAACGGCCGTCTCAAATGGTTTTTCCATTGCAATCGAAGAGAGTAGCAATACATGAGAAGAGTAACCTTTGACATATCAATGTCCCTAAAGGGTTGTATCGCCGGGCCGAACGTGAGGAGGGGTCACTAGCCATGAACATCGAAATCTCTGCGAAAGAATACCGCGACCTGCTGGACATCCTGCACATCGCCGACGTGGTGCTGTCCGGACACCGGAGGGGAGCGGACCCGCGCAGCGTGCGGCACCACGCGCTCATTCACAGGCTCTATTCCCTCGCAAAGGGAGAAGGGCTTGACCATCTGATCAGGTATAATGAGGGCGAGAAGGTCTATGCCCCCACCGATGAATTCGAGCAAAACACCCTCGCCCATGTGGCGGTCAATGAGTTCGGCGAGCACCTCTTCTGGGATGAGCTGATCAACCGATTAACGGAGCGGGACGCGGCGCGGCATGCCGGAGGGCGCGATCGTCTCAACGCACTGAGCGACAGCGATCGTCTGGCGGTGGAAGGACCCATCCGGCATCGGTATATGCAGGAATTCTCAAGCAAGGGCATTGCCAACCTTGCGGTCATCGAAGGCTTCAGCAACATCGGAAGCGAGCCGGTCAGGACATCGGACTGATTGTATCTGGACATGCCCCGCCACTGATACCTTTATTACCGGCCCTCCGCCTCGGACGATTCATACCAGAACAATTCGAGCGACTCTCTTGGTCGTCCTTTTGTACGCAAAGGGCATGACCGTATTCCGTTCCTGCTCGTTTGCAAACACCTTCAGGGCCTGTTCACTTCCCCGCAGGGAAGGCCTTGTCCAGCACGTCGAAATTAACCTCATTAACGTTTGTCAAAACCGCACATACTAAGGTGTGAGAGGCGGAGAGCGGAAAATCTTGCCCACCTGGCTCCGGTGTTATAATTTAAGCGAGACAGCGTTGGAGGCTGGTGCCGCGTCGCTGACAAGAGCACCGCCTGAATAGCAAGGGGAGATTCAGGAGGAAGGAGGCGCATGGGACAGTCATTGTCACGCAGATCAATATAGCAAACTGGTTCGAGATTCCGGTCAGGGACCGGGAAGAGCCATTAAATATTACGAAAAGTGCACGATGTAAAGTTGTCCCCCCAAGACATGGGGGGATGAAAATGGCGATGTTTCCCGATACGAAGGAAGCACCGGCATCAGCTGGTGCGCTCGTCAAGGGAGAGGCCTATGAACCGTCCCATGCAGGAACGGTGGTTTATTTCAGCGTCGACGATATCGTTGAAACCTTGAGGAGAATACACGCGAACAAGGGGAAGGCGCTTATGCCGAAAACAAGTATCGGAGAATGCGGGTTCATTGCGCATTTCGAAGACATCGAGGGAAACCGGCTGGCGCTCCATTCAATGAAGTGAGTAAATGCCGGAGAGAGCATGAAGCGTGAGCTCAGAGGGAGAGGAGAAGCGTATCCGGTGATCGCTTCTCCTCTACTTTTTTTAGTGTTACTCCGGCCGCATATTTGCGTTAGAGAAGAGAGGCACGTTGTGGCCGAAAAAAATATGAGGTGAGAGAACCGTGACTAACGCATACTCTTCCATAGATTCCAAAAGAGCAAGGGTGGTGATCGTGGGAGGCGGATTCGGCGGCCTCTATGCGGCGAAGGCGTTGGCAGGGCAGCCTGTCGATGTTACGCTTGTCGACCGGAAGAACCACCACACCTTTCAGCCGCTCCTGTACCAGGTCGCGACGGCCGTGCTTTCACCGGGCGAGATCGCCCAGCCGCTGCGCCGTATCCTGTACCGCTATCCGAATGTCGAGGTCATTCTGGGCGAGGTCACTGGTTTCGACCTGGCCGGCCGGCGTGTCACATTAAAGGATGGGGCGGCATTACCCTACGACTACCTGGTAGCAGCTGCCGGGGCGCGACATTCCTACCTTGGACACGACGAGTGGGAGCACGACGCGCCGGGGCTCAAGACGATTGAGGACTCACTGGAGATCCGCCGTCGGATCCTCCTGGCATTCGAGCTTGCCGAAGGGTCGGCGCTTGTGTCAGGCACTCACAAGCCCCTGGACTTCGCCGTCATCGGCGGCGGGCCCACGGGCGTGGAGCTTGCCGGGGCGATCGCCGACATCGCGACTCGAGCGCTGGCCCATGACTTCAAGGCAGTGGATACGACAGCGGCGCGCATTACCCTCTATGAGGGCTCTGGTCGCATCCTGGGCACCTACCCGGAAGACCTTTCCCAAAAGGCCGAAAAGCAGCTGGCGGAGCTGGGCGTCAAGGTCCGCACGGACAGCATCGTGACGGAAGTCGAGCCGGGACGGATCAAAGTGGGAGGGGAGTGGATACCCGTCAGCGTGGCGCTCTGGGCATCCGGCATAGCCGCATCTCCGCTCGGCAGCCAGCTTGGGGCAAGGGTCGACAAAACAGGCCGCGTGCTGGTCGAACCGGACCAGAGCCTTCCTGGCAACCCGGAAGTCTTCGTCATCGGCGATATGGCCGCGCTGAACGACGCAGCCGGAAAGCCCGTACCGGCACTGGGGGCCGCTGCAACGCAGGAAGGAAGGGCGGCTGCAAAGAACATTCTTCGGGACCTGCGTGGAGAAAAGCGCGTGCCCTTCAAATACAAGGACAGGGGCACCCTGGCAACGATCGGCCGCCACCGGGCCGTGGCCATGATCGGGGGGAGGCACGTGTCGGGCTTTCTCGCGTGGATCCTGTGGGCCTTTGTCCACATATTCCTGCTGATCGGCTTTCGCAACAGGCTGGCGGTCTTCAGTGAATGGGTCTGGGCGTACTTCACGCACGAGCGCAGTGCGCGGCTCATTACCGGCGATGTAAATGAAATAGTCCGACAACCAACCTGTCAGCCGGACGCGTCGGAGCTAAAAAAAGCAGCGTGACCCCGGGAATCCTGCAAATCAGCGATGATCGCGAATCAGTGCCAATCCAGTCTTGTGCATCTCGCCCGAAATCCTGAAGTCCGCACCCTGAGTTCATCTTGAATTTCCTTATGCATGCTGCGGGGACATGTTCTGCTTTTGTGTGCTTGTCCGGTTCAGGATGCAGGCGTCATGGCTGCCTCGGCCTCGCGGTCCTTGCTGTGGTCGCGGGCGACAAGCATGTAGATGGAAGGGACGACGAAGAGGGTGAAGAGCGTGCCGACGAACAAGCCCCCAACCAGGACGAGGCCTATGGAGTTACGGGCAGCGGCACCTGCGCCGGTGACGAGGGTCAGCGGAAAGTGGCCGGCGATGGTGGCGGCGGTGGTCATCAGGATCGGCCGCAGGCGTGTCAGGGCCGCTTCGCGTACGGCGGTGAGCTTGGCAAGGCCCTGAAGCTGGAGCTTGTTGGCGAACTCGACGATCAGGATGCCGTTCTTCGATACGAGCCCTACCAGGGTCACCAGGCCGACCTGAGAGTAGATGTTGAGGGTGGTGGTCCAGCCGTGGGTCCAGAACGGTGTGTTCGGGTCGGGGATCTTCAGGAAGATGAAAATGAGCGCGCCGAAGATCGCCAGCGGCACGGAGCCGGCAAGGATGACGAAGGGGTCGCGGAAGCTGTTGAACTGGGCAGCCAGCACCAGGAAGATCAGGATAACGGCCAGGGTGAAGGCGGGAAGGAACTTGTTCCCCTCGGTGCGCAGCTGGCGCGACTCGCCGGTGTAATCGAGGACATAGCCCTTGGGGAGGATCTTCCTTGCCTCGTCCTCAAGGAAACGCAGGGCTTCGTCCAGCGGCCTCACTGCCACGCCGCTGATCTTGACCGCATTGAGCTGCTGGAAGCGGTTGAGCGAGCGGGGGACCACTGTCTCCTTGAGGGTTGCGACGGTGGAAAGCGGTACCAGCTTTCCGTTGGGGCCGGTGACATAGACGTTCTTCAGTTGGTCCGGGTTGAGGCGGTCAATGCGCTGGATCTGCGGAATGACCTTGTAGCTCCGCCCTGCTATGTCGAAGCGGTTGACGAAGTCGCCACCCACCATGCCCCCCAGATCGGCGCCGACCTGTTCCAGGCTGAGACCAAGGTCGGCCACCTTGTTGCGGTCGATGACGAACTCGGTCTGCGGCTGGTCGATCTTGACATCGATCAGCGGCGGGAAGGCAAACATGCCGCTCTGCATCGCCTTCAGCTGCAGCTTCTGGGCAAACTCGAGGATCTGCCCGGTCTCGGCCGTGGACGCCAGGACGAACTCGACCGGAAACTGGCCGCCGCCGGGAAGGGCGGGCGGGGCGACCGGGAACATCCGGATGCCGGGGATTGCCTGCAGCTTCTGCTGCACTTCGGGCATGATCTGGAAGACGGTTCGCTTGCGTTCGGCCCACGGCTTGGTCACCATGCCGCTGAAGCCTGAGTTGGGGAACGTGATCTGGAAAGTGAACTCGGTCTCGGGGATGCTCATGAAGGCCTGGTTGGCCGCCGCTGCGTAGCGCTTGGTCTGGTCAAGGGTGGAGTTGGCCGAGGCGTCGAGGATGCCGAAGATGACCCCTTGGTCCTCAAGGGGAGCCAGCTCCTTGGCGGACATGATGAACATCGGTATGGTGAGCAGGCTTACCACGATCCACACCGTGTAGACCGCCGGACGGGCCCGGAGGGTGGCGTCGAGCAGACGTCCGTAGGCTCCCTTGATGCGCTCGAAGTCGCGGGAGATACGGCCTGCCAGGCCGCGCTCCCCGGCTCCGGGCTTGAGCAGCGTGGCCGACATGACCGGAGACAGGGTCAAGGCGACGATCCCCGAGATGGTGACCGCCCCTGCCAGGGTGAAGGCGAATTCCCGGAAGAGCGCGCCGGTCAGACCCCCTTGCAGGCCTATGGGGAGGTAGACCGCAGCCAGGGTGATGGTCATGGCGATGATCGGCCCGACCAGCTCGCGGGCGCCGATCAGGGCCGCTTCCCGCGGGGACTTGCCTTCGCTTATGTGGCGTGCCACGTTCTCCACCACCACGATGGCGTCGTCCACCACGAGGCCGACCGAGAGGACGATAGCCAGCAGGGTGAGCAGGTTAACCGTGAAGCCGAAGGCCTGCATCAGGAAGACGCCGCCGATGAGCGACACCGGGATCGCCACGACCGGGACGATCACGGAGCGGAAGGATCCGAGGAACAGGAAGATGACGACCACGACGATGAGCAGGGTGTCGCCGAGGGTCTTGAGCACCTCGCGGATCGCGTTGTTGATGTAGTTGGTGGCGTCATAGGCCACTCGGGCCTGCATGCCGCTCGGAAGGTCTCTCTGGATCGCCGCCATCTCCGTGCTCACGCGCCTGATGACGTCGATGGAGTTGGCATTGGGGAGGGGCCAGATCCCCATGAACACGGCCGTTTGCCCCGAGAAGTGCACCTCGGAGTCGTAATCCTCGGCGCCCAGCACCACGTCGGCAATGTCGCCCAGGCGCACGATTGCGCCGTTCTGTTCCCGCACCGCCAGGAGCTTGAACTCATCCACGGTGCGCAGGTTGGTATTGGCGGTCAGGTTGACCTGGATGAGCGCCCCCTTGCTCATGCCGAGGGCGGACAGGAAGTTGTTCGCGGCCAGTGCCTGGCGCACCTGGGCCGGGCTGACGTTGAGGGCGGCCATCCGCTCGGGCTTGAGCCAGATCCGCATGGCAAAGGTGCGGCCGCCGAGGATGTCGGCCCGCTGCACCCCGGCGATGGCCGACAGGCGCGGTTGGACGACGCGCGAGAGATAATCGGTGATCTCGTTCTGCTGCAGGATGCTGGAAGTGAAGCTCAAGTAGGCCGAGGCGAACTGGCTGTCGGCCGAGACGATGTTAATCGCCGGCACCTCGGCCTCAGGGGGCAGGTCGCGGCGCACCTGGTCGACCTTGGAGCTGATCTCGGCCAGGGCCTTGGTGGAGTCGTAGTTGAGCCTGAGCCGCACGCTGATGGTGGAAAGGCCGAGGGTGCTCTGAGACTCCATGTATTCGATGCCGTCCGCGGCCGCGATGGAGCGTTCCAGCGGCGTGGTAACGAAGCCGCGCACCAGGTCGGCATCGGCGCCGACGTAGACGGTGGTGACGGTGACCGCGGCGTTCTCGCTGCGCGGGTACTGGCGCACGTTGAGCGTGCGGACCGCCTGCAGGCCGGCTATGATGATGACCAGGCTGACCACGAGAGCCAGCACAGGGCGGCGTATGAAGAGGTCGGTGATGTTCATAAAATTCGGTTCGGCCGCAGAGGACACAGTGAATACAGAGGAAACCAAGGTAAAAACCAGTTCGAGGTTAACCGCAAAAGCAGGGATTTTGACTTTCCCGGCGACCTCCGTGCCCCCTGTGGTCAGGGTGGATTTCGTCTTGCATCAAAGGTCAGTTATTCTCCGGCTTGGGCGCTTTCTGGAAGTCGGGGGCCAGTTTGTTGTCTACTACGACCGATTGGCCGTTTCGCAGCTTAAAGACGCCGGTGCTGACCACCGTTTCTCCCTCCTTGATGCCGCTCGTGGCGGCGACGAAGTCGCCCCGCTTGACGCCCAAGCGAACGAACTGCTGGCGCAGCACCTTCCCTTTTTTATCCCCGGCGTCCTCGATGATAAAGACCGAGTCGCCGTAGGGGGCGTACAGGACGGCGGTTGCGGGTATGGAGAGGACCGTCTGCCGCGCGGGGAGCCCCACCGCCACGTTGACGAACATGCCGGGGCGCAGCCTGTTCCCGCGGTTGGCCACCGTCGCCTCAATCTTGTTGCTGCGGGTATCGGCGTCGACCAGGGGATTGATGGCCGTGATCCGCCCCTTCAGCGTCTCGCCCGGCAGGGCGTCGGAGGTCACCTGCACCGTCAGGCCCTGCCGCACGAGCGAGAGCTGCTGCTGGGGCAGGGTGAAGTCTACATAGATCGGGTCGAGGGACTGCAGGGTGACGATGGGATCCCCTTCGCGGAGCAACTGGCCGAGGTTGACCTGGCGGATGCCGAGTTGGCCGCTGAAGGGGGCGCGGATCGTTTTCTTGCCAATGGTGGCCCGTATGTTCTCTGCCTGGGACTGCGCCTGCTCTGCGCCTGCCACGGCGTTATCACGGTCGGCCTGCGAGATCAGCTGCTTCGAGAACAACTGGTTCATTCTCTCGAGATTGATGTTTGACAGGTTCACCTGGGCAATGGCGCCGGGGAGTTGGGCCTCTTCCGAGGAGGTGTCCTGACGCAGCAGGATGTCGCCCTTCTGCACCCGCGTGCCTGCTTCGAACGTGATCTCGACCACCTTGCCCGCCAGCTCGGCGGCTACGGTGACCCCCTGCACGGCGTTCAGCGTGCCGACGGCTGTCAGGGCGGTCTCCCAGGTGTCGGCCTGTACTGTCGCAGAGGTCACGGTTTCGGGCGGCGGTACGAATTTTTTGCCCTGGTCGATCATAGCACTGATCTGCAGGGCCTTTACCCCGACGAGTATGGCGACGAGAATGGCCAAGCCGCCGATAGTGAGCATCAATCGCTTCTTCATGTCTGCAATAACTCCGATACCGGGTTGCGGATGCGTGCGCGGCTCATGCCCGGTACAGCACGCGGGACAACTCCGGCTTCTGTGGAGCTGACCTTTTTCCGTTCGCACTGCGGGGATCCCTGCGAAACGGCTGCAGTGTTTCCCTGCTGCGAAAAGATTAGCACGAGGCCGGGGAATTATCAAGGCAAACCGGACGAATTCAGGGAAGCATCTTGATGCTGAATCCCGCGACTTGCAATACCCCGGCTCCGCCGGGGGTAATGCTCCGTAAACCGCGCCCTGCACTCGAGCGAGCACACTCGTAAACGCTGGGTGCAGGCGGGAGCTTGCGTTACGAGAGGGAGCCTCCGGCTTCCTGCCCGAGGAAGCTCCACTGAGCGTCTCTGATGAAGCCAAGCCGGCCGAGGGTGCCGCATCGCACCCCAGGATGACCGGGGGGCGCTCGGGATGTCAATGCACTGAGTGCATACGTCCAGAGACTGCGGCAGCGTCATGCGATACAGGCAACAACATCACCCAGCAGCTCCCCCGGTCAGGTCCGCTTGCCACTCGCGAACATGGCATCGAAGGGCCGGCCATCGAAGGCCGACTCGACACGGGAGATCTTTCCGTTCCTGATCTGGTGCCACTCGGCCACCAGCGTCGTGGCGGCGGCCGGGGCCCCGGTCTCCAGTTCGAAGAACACGGCAGCGTCGTTGCCTTCCGCAATGATCTTCTTCACGTCCAGCCGCACCGTGATCGATAAAAGACCTGTCAGGGCTTTAAGATAGGCTTCAGCGTTCGGATATGTCTCAAAGAGCCCGACGAATACAAGGTCGTCGTTCAGATAGGCACGCGCCGCGGTAATGTCCTTTTTTGCGACGGCTACGTAGAACTTCTTGAGGATCTCTCCTGCATTTTGCATGAGCATACTCCTTCCGTCGTTTCATCCTGTTTTGTGTCGAGCCAGTCGGGTCACTTGCTGTTCGTAGCCACGAGGTCATAATCGGTGAAGACAACATCTCCGCCGACAAGCTCGGGAGAGTAAATCGACTCGAAGCGTTTTACGGCCTCCGATTCGCCATGGATGGTATGCGCTGTCTCATCAGCAAAGATGAAGAAGTGTACAAAGCGGGTCGGATCATCTTTCTGCTGCCATGCCACATACAACCGGGTGCCGGCTTCGTTCGCTTTAACATAACGGACAAACTCTTCAATTGCCCGTTTGACCTTATCTACGGCTCGCGCATTAACCTGATATTGAGCTATCTGGTATATTGCCATACGATCATCCTCTGTTTATTTTTCTCAAGTTCCGGCCAGTACGGCGATCACCGGATCAAATGTCGGTGTCTCTATCATCCGGTCAGGCGCCTCTTCCTTGATCGCCGAACCGGAATTGCAAAACAGCTCCAACTGGGCGTGGCCTTCGTCTCCTTCGTCCACCAACCCGCAAGACCCTCCTGTTCGGTCAGCGCCATAGACCTGCTCCTGTGATGCTTTGATCCCAATGCGATGCAGGATGTCCGGCATTTCAAGTTCCTTTCTCAGCGAGGCGAGCGATCACAGGGCCAAATTATGCGGCTTTGCCCACTCGCTCACCTGGCACGGGTGGAACGAAATGAGGCATCGCGCCCGGCACGAGGTGTCCACGGTCACGGAACAGGCGCGTTTCGTAGGCCTTGATCTGCTCCCTCTCTTCAAGGGAGAGAACCCCGTCAGCCAGAAACGGTTCCAGGAACAGGTACTGGTAGTCGGTGTGATCATGCCCCGGCACGATCACCAGACCATGGAGTGCCTGGCGCAGCCGCTGGATACGCCTTATGGAATCGATCTGCTGTTGATCCAGAAACTTCCCGCCAAACAGAATGGCGCGCACTTCGTCCACGGCCAGATGTCGCAAGGTGTACATGATGTCTCCGGTGATCAGGATGTCGTAACCATCCATCCGTACCAGGACGCACAGATGGCCCGGATCGTGGCCGGGTGTTGGCAGCAGCATCACGCTTCCGTCACCAAACAAGTCCTGGCTCGTGTCGAAGCTGTGGAATGGCCCTGATGTGAAGGAGACCGGCCCCCATACCTTTACTCCCTCGATAGACTTTCGATACACGATGGGGACAAATCCGAACGCCTTCATTTTGAGTGCTTGCCACTCCGCCTGTGCCGCGACGACCTTCGCCTCGGGGACATACCGGAGCCCGCCGACGTGGTCCTCGTGGAAATGGGTCAGGATCACTGTCCGAATGTCCTCGCACCGGTAGCCTAGCCGCTCTACCTGCGCCGGCAGTTCCTGTTCCCGTGTGAGAAGGTACTCGTCTGCATCCAGCACGTAGTGCAGGACCCCCCTGTAATAGCGGTCATGTTCGTGGGCCTGTTCCCAATTGATGCCCGTATCGACCAGGACCAATCCTGACTGTGGATGATCGATCAAATAGGCATGAATAGGCACGATGATATAGTGGCTCTTATCAGTGGCGAATCTCCACATCCCGCGCATACCCGTCCACCCGGCCAAGCCTCCGTAGAACTGTCCATACGGAACTTTCGTGTCTCCAACATGAAGAGAATATATCTTCATGATCCATTCCTCCCTTCAGAAAACAAATGCTGTTATCCATAGAACGCCCCTGACAATTTAATTAAAATGACAGATTGACGATATGTCAATGTGATGAAAGTATTAAGATGTGCGTGGTCTACCCCCCCCCTTTGCAATGCAAGTACAATTCTATAAGTTTGAATCTCCATTGACTGCACCAAGTCACTGCTGCCATCGAGGAGAGGAAGAAAATGGCTGTGTCCCACAATGACTTTTGCAGGCACAAAGTATTATCCGTGATTTGTACGGAGAAGGGTGAGGCGGAGCATTTTAAAGAGGGAATAATGTGCGAAGCTTCACGGGAATACCCTGATCGAAAATGAGGAGGAACGGTTGAGGGGACCACCGCTATAACTCAATCCCTGTTGCCAGGAGATGGCTATCGCCCGCGAACGGTCTGGTGATCGCTCCCTCTTCCGCTCCTCTTTTTTCATAATAACTCCCGGCGCCGAACCTGTCTACCATGCAAGGTCGATAAATCCGGAATGCCCCTGTTACCAATCAGCGCTCTTTTCAGTATTGTTCTGAGAATTGAATTATTGTTCTGAGAATTGTTCTGAGAAAGTCGAGGCATGTCCTTTTGTGTCGGCATCCCCGCGAAGCCGAAGCTTCCCTTATTTCCTTCTCGGGCAGTTCATGACCGGACAGCGGGCGCAATTCTCTTCGTCGTCTTTTTCCAAGCCGAAGGGAATCATCTCTCCGCATCGGCAGACCCAGCCGTCGGACGTCTTCGTCTGCAGTTGTGCATCACAGAAAGGGCAGGCAAGCATTGTGGTGTCCTTCTTCGCGTGATGATACCCCACGCTGCGAACGCCACGGTATGATGTATATCACATCTCTGCCGGTGCATCCTTGCTGACGTCACTTTCTGTTCTCTTGAACTGTCGCGGCGTTCTGTGTTACAGTGTTGCTCGTGATCACCGCGCTCGTCATCTTCATCATCACCTACGTCTTCATCGGTCTGCGCCAGATCCCGCGGGTGCACGTCGACCGGACGGCGGGAGCGCTGGTGGGCGCAGTGCTCACGATCGTCTTCGGCGTGCTCACTCTCGATGAGGCCTTTGCCGCGATCGACATGCATACGCTCCTGCTCCTCCTCGGCATGATGATCATCACCGTTTACCTCAGGGCCGCAGGGTTCTTCGAGCTCATGGCGGACAAGATCCTTTCCCTCTCCCGTACGCCGGTGCAGCTTCTCGTATTCATCGTCCTCTCGTCAGGCCTGCTCTCGGCGTTGTTCGTGAATGATACGATCTGCCTTATCTATACGCCGATCGTCCTTGAAGTGACGGTCCAGCTCGGGATCAACCCGATGCCCTATCTGCTTGCGCTCGCCACGTCGTCGAACATCGGAAGCGTCATGACCGTGACAGGCAATCCGCAGAACATGCTCATCGGCATTTACTCGAAGGTCCCCTATCTTGCCTTCTTGGGCGCACTCTTTCCCGTCGCGATCGCCGGGCTTGTTGTAAGCGCTGCGGTCATCTGGCTGGTCTATCGAAAGGATATGAATGCGGACGCATTCACGTCAAGACCAGCCCTGCCGGGGTATCAGGTCAGAAAACCGCTGCTCGTGAAGGCGCTCCTCGTCTGCGCAGCGGTGCTCGCCGCCTTTTCGCTGGGATATCCTTACGCGCTCGTTGCTGCCTGCGGCGCGGTCGCGCTCCTGCTCATCGGCGGAGTGAGCACGGAACGGATCCTTGAAGGCGTTGACTGGACGCTCCTCCTGTTCTTCTCCGGCCTGTTCGTCGTGATGCACGGAGTCGAGGTCTCCGGTTTGGCGGCATTTGTAATCGGGGGGACGGGCGATCTTGCATCATACTCTTCCCTGGGCAAGATAGCCGGGCTGTCAGCGGTATCCGTGATCCTTTCCAATCTCGTGAGCAACGTGCCTGCGGTGATGCTTCTGAAGCCGCTTACGCAATCGCTCGGGAACGGCCATTTTTTCTGGCTTGCGCTGGCCATGAGCAGCACCCTGGCGGGAAACCTTACTCTGATCGGATCCGTTGCGAACCTGATCGTTGCGCAGCAGGCAAGGCGCAGGGTAGAGATCAGCTTCATGGAATACTTCCGCGTCGGCGCTCTGATCACGGCCGCGACCATCGCGATCGGCGTCCTGGTCCTCGCCTTGGAGAAGTGAGCGTCGCGCACGGAGCAACGGCCGTTGCCGCAGAGCTGTCGAGGCAGCCGTTGCATTGACGGTCAGTCCCTGAGGAGGCCGCGCTCCTTGTGCCTATTGCCATCTTGAAGAAACTCACTCATGAATTCTACCGGCGTGATGCCGAAACGCTCGCCCGGGACCTCATCGGCGCGATCCTCGTCCATCGGAGCCGCGGCAATGAATACCGCGCCCGCATCGTTGAGGCCGAGGCCTACATCGGCCCTCATGACCTTGCATCCCACTCCTCCAAGGGCCGCACGAAGCGCACGGAGGTCATGTTTGGCCCTGCCGGCCACGCCTACGTGTACCTGATCTATGGGATGTACGAGATGTTCAACATCGTGGCGGGAAAAACCGGGAGCGGCCAGGCCGTGCTCATCCGCGCGGCCGAGCCGCTCGGCGGCTGGGAGGCCGATCTCTCGGGCCCGGGGAAATTCACTCGCGGCCTCAGGATCACCCGCTCCGCGAACGGCATGGACCTGACCGGGGACACATTGTATCTTGTGCGCGATCCCGATCACCGGCCGCGGGTCAGGCGGGCGAAGAGGATCGGTGTGGAGTATGCCGGTGAATGGAAGAACAGACTGCTCCGTTTCTTTGATGGCAAGAGCGCGGCGGTGACCCATCGCCCATTGGAACGATCAAAGAAGTCGTCCACCTTTTGACGTATGACGGTTCCTATGTTAAAATGGTAGAAGATTGCTTTTCTTATTTTGGGTAGGGAGGTCGTCATACGTGGATACAATTTTTCTCTTTCTGAGCATTTCGTCCATCGTGGTCATGTTTTATGCTTTGTACAGCGCACTCGTTCTGAGTAGCAGGGTTCCGGGAGGCAAGGTCAAGTCAACCTGGAACATTCTATCCGGCCTGATAGTGATGTTTTCGGTCGGATATCTCTCCACGCCTTTCTTTCGGCTGCTGGATCCGGCACTCAAGGATGTTCTCGTCGGTGTGATCTTCCTTGCCGGTGCCATCTTCGTTGTCATCGTCATCAAGCTCTTCTTTAAGATCGTCGAGGACATCGGACTGTGAAGCCTGTAGAAAAAGAAAAGATCGACCAGATACGAAGGGAGATCATCGCCGTACTCGGAGAGGCCCCGAGCCCGATGTTTCTCAAACGGGTCGATGGTATCCTCGAAGACTGGTCATCGGGGAAAGTCACCGCTGCCCAGGCGTGCGAAAAGGTCCAGAAGATCGTGGCCCTCTTCATCGATGAAGAAAAGGCCCTCTTAATCGGCACCCGTTGCGCCCCCATCGTTATGCGGGAGTCGGGAGCGTCTAAGGTCCAGACATAAATAGTGCCATGCTGCCAGCCTTCATATTCCTTCCAGCCGCTCAATTGCGTTATCCTCGCCAGTTGAAACTTCAATAAAAAAATGTCATTCGTCGCATGAGAACCTATTCGCTTCGCTCATCTTCAGTACGTTCTGTAAACTTTTCATCATGCTTAAGAATGACACGCTTTCAATGTTATAGATGTTATAATTAAAGAAGAGCAAAACAGGTTCGGAAGGAGGCGAGGGAAATGAAAGGGCTTATGGAGAGGGCGAAGGCTCCGAGGGTTCGGGAAACATTGACCGAGGCTTATGAAGTGAGGGCGTTCAGGGATGAGGACGAGGCGATCTCCGTATTGGAACCGGGGGAACCGGGTGCTCCCGAGATTCCCCATGCAGAGGAGGGAGCATTCTTGAAGATCAAGAGCATGATCAAGGGACATGGTGAGCAAATGGTCATGCCCGATGATTGTCAGTTCGGCGACAATGACCTGTGCTCTGTTGAAACATGATGCCGTCGTATCGCAAGGGCCGAGCAATGATATGAAGTGACAGGAGAGCCGAGACGCTTCAAGGCGCTCCCTGAGTGAATTCGGTTCGCGGCCTCTGCGATGAAATGATCAACACGAACCCTGCGAAAGCATGCGCAGGGTTTTTTCCATCATGCTGCGGTCTATGAACATTGCCCCCTGTTGCCTGCATTTCCATCTGCCGTTAAAAGATGAGATTCGATTCCCCGGTGTTCCTCCGGCAGATTCTTCCCGGGCAGCCATCTCCGAACGCACTGACGATAGTGGTCATAGGAAGCGCCAAAGGTGCGGCGCAATTTGGGCTCCTCATAGAGAACCACGATCAGATGGACCGTGACAATATAGCCGGTAGTGTAGCGCAGCAGCGACCAGGATTCGAAAAAAGCGGTCTCGCCCAGCAGCATCATCAGGACAGCGAGATAGAGCGGGTTTCGGACGAAACGGTAAAGACCTCGAACGACCAGGTTCAAGGGGGGATCAAAGGGTGACGGAGTTCCGCGCCCGGCAATGGCAAAATCGCGGACGCACTGGAAGTAGATCACAATTCCGGCCGACGTTGACAAGAGCGCCAGGTATTGCAAAAATCCCCAATGGTGCGGCATGGTATTCGCATTGCGGGCCAGGAGCCAGGAGGGGACCAGGACGGCCACGTTGCCTGGAAAAAAGATGGTATAAATGAGATTCTTGATGAGCAGTTTGCCACCCTCAGTGGACCATCTCATGTGTAGCCTCCCAGAGCATGTCAACATTTCGGCCGGTGATAGTAGGAGTAAGTGTAGCATATAAAAATAGTCTCGGCAGGTTCCCTGAGATTTTTATTCCCCTATTCGCGCGGAGGGACGGCGATGCTGTCACGTATGGAAAAACGTGGAACTAATTGTTGAGCAGGTCTTGTCCGTGTCCTGATGCCGTTCGCAATCCGTCGCTCCGCATGCCTCGGGAAGACTTTGCCTCTGGGTGATCCGATTGTCTGCATCCTCTTCAAAGTACTCATGCCTATCCCCGTTCATCCGTGGTACAATGATCATGCCATGACCCTCGAGGAAAAACTGCATAACCTTCCCGATGAGCCGGGCGTCTACCTCATGAAGGACGAGAAGGGGCGCATCATCTACATCGGCAAGGCCCTGTCCCTCTGGAACCGGGTGAACTCCTATTTCCAGAAGGGGGCCAAGGGCGAAAAGACCGAGATGATGGTACGCAACATCGCCGACCTCGAGACCATCGTGACGCACACCGAGCTTGACGCGCTCGTCCTGGAATCCAACCTGATCAAGAAGCACCACCCCAAGTACAACATCAGCCTGCGCGACGACAAGAACTATCCCTACCTGCGATTCGACCTGAAGTCCGAATACCCGCGGATCGAGGTGGTGCGCAGGCTGAAGAAGGACGGCGCGACGTACTACGGGCCCTATGTCCCGGCGGGCGGCATGTGGGAACTGTTGTCGCTCATCCGGCGCACCTTTCCACTTGCCACGTGCAAGAAGGAATTCAGGAAGGACCGGCCGGAGCGGCCGTGTGTGCAGCACCAGATCGGCAGGTGCCTGGCGCCCTGCTCCACGGACATCGAGCCTGCGGCGTACCAGGACATGGTGAGCCAGGTGCGGCTGTTCCTCGAAGGCAAGAACCGCGACCTGCTCGACATCTTGAAGCGCCGCATGGCAGAGGCTTCCGAAAGGATGGAATACGAGCGCGCCGCCGAACTCAGGGATCGGATCGCGAAGATCGAGGGCGCCTTCGAGAGGCAGAAGATCATCTCGCCGGGGTTCGAGAACCAGGACGTGATCGGCATCGCTGCCGAGGGCGGCCACGCGGACATCCAGGTACTGTTCATCAGAAACGGGATGCTGCTCGGCCGGAAGGATTTTCATCTTGCCGAGGTCCGCGGCATGGCGAACGAGGACGTCCTCGCCGACTTCCTGCACCAGTTCTATGCCAAGGAAATGATCGTGCCGGCGGAAGTTCTGCTGCCGATCGAGGTGCACGATCGCCCTCTGTTCGAGAACTGGCTGACGGAGAAGCGGGGAGCGAAGGTCGAAGTTGCCGTGCCGCAACGCGGCAGGAAGCGCGAACTGGTCCAGATGGCCTCGGACAACGCCGCCCAGTCGCTGCGGGAGCACCTGCTTTCGCGCAGGAGCAAGGAGCGCATTCTTGCGCGGCTCCAGGAGGAGCTCGGGCTCAGGAACCTGCCGCGCAGGATCGAGGCGTTCGACATCTCGAACATCCAGGGTACGGAATCGGTCGCGAGCATGGTGAGCTTCGAGGACAACCTGCCGGACAAGCGGAATTACAAGCGGTTCAAGATACGGACCGTGGAAGGTTCTAACGATTTCGCGAGCATGGCGGAGGTTGTCAGACGGCGCTATGCAAAGGCGAAGGAGGAGGGAATTCTGCCTGACCTGATCCTGATAGACGGCGGCAAGGGCCAGCTGAATGCCGCGCTCGACGTGTTGAGCGAGCTCGGCGTCGAAGAGCCCGATGTCATCGGGCTTGCCAAGGCGCGGAGCGGCAACGAGGGTGCCGACCGGGAGTTCGAGCGGGTGTTCCTTCCCGGCGTGGAAGAACCGGTCATTCTCGACCCGGCAAGCGCAACGACCCATCTGGTGGCGCGGGTGCGCGATGAGGCCCATCGCTTCGCCATTGCCTATCACCGGAAACTGCGGGAAAAACGGGCGGTCCATTCGGAGCTCGATGACATCCCCGGGATCGGCGAGGCACGAAAGAAGGCGCTGCTCCGGCACTTCGGGAGCGTAGCGAAGGTGCGTGAGGCGAGCGTTGAGGAGTTGGCAGGAGTCGGAGGTTTGAACAGGGGGGCAGCGGAAAAGGTCGTTGAGCACTTCAAGAACAAGGTCACCGCGTCGAGGTAATGCACACACTCTGACGATGCTGTACGCTTTTGCAGGAATTTTCTGCGACGCGAGGGTTGACGTCGTCTTTGGGGGAATGACTGCTTTCACGGGCGCTGTCGCCCGAGAATCGTTTA
This sequence comes from Nitrospirota bacterium, assembly GCA_035516965.1. Taxonomy (NCBI): domain Bacteria; kingdom Pseudomonadati; phylum Nitrospirota; species Nitrospirota bacterium. The sequence goes on along the minus strand of DATIZR010000046.1, from coordinate 43,377 downwards.
ATTCCTTTATTCCTATCCGCGTCCATCCGTGTTCATCTATGGTTCCACAACGTAAGGAGTGACATCATGACAAACGAACAATGGCTCGACCTGTTCAAACAGATCGGCAAAAAGATGCGCGGGGGATTGTCCATTATCCTGAGCAGGGAAGGCGGCACAGTCCCGCTCGGCAAGGGGGCGGGGGGGGACAAGACCTTTCCCGTTGACAAGTGGGCAGAGGACATCGTCATCGCTGCGCTCGAACGGGCGCACCGGGAGGGCGAGTCCTTCACGCTCATCTCGGAGGAATTGGGCATCCGAAAGTTCGGCGACGGCGAAAAGATCGTCCTCGTGGACCCGATCGACGGCAGCAACAACGCCAAGTCCGGCATCCCGTTCTTTTCCACATCCCTGGCGCTCCTGAACGGGAACACCCTCTCCACGCTGGCCGTGGGCTACGTCATCAACCTGGCCTGCGGCGACGAGTTTTGGGCCATGCGAGGGCAGGGGGCGTACAAGAATGGCGCAAGGATCAGGACGTCGGCCGTGCAGGGCATCACGATCGTGGCGATCGAAGCCTCCTCGCCGGCGACGGACATCCCGAGGATCATGCCGCTCCTCGCGCAGACAAAACGCATCCGGTGCTTCGGGTCCACCGCTCTCGACCTCTCGTATCTCGCGTCGGGAGCGCTCAGCGTGTTTGCTACGGCAACTTCCTCACGGGCTTTCGATTATGCCGCGGGAATGCTGATCCTCGAAGAGGCTGACGGCGTGATAACCGACCTCACGGGGACGGCGCTCGACCATATTGTCGTGGGACTGGAGCGCACCGTGCCCCTGCTCGCCAGCAAGAACGATGCGACGCATGTGGCGGCGCTGAACCTGCTCACCCCGGGGAACTCGTGAGTCGGTAGTGTCTCAGTTTGACCAAACTGAGACACTACCCGTGAGTCGTCAGTATTGACAGGCTCCGGATTTTGTGTAATTATGAGTCCTTATGGCGCTCGTGAACCACACCACCCGCGAGATCAATGCGAAGATCGTCTATTACGGTCCGGGCCTCTGCGGGAAGACGACGAATATCCACCTCATCTATCATCGCATCGCTCCGGGTCAGCGCGGCAAGCTCATATCGCTCGCGACCGAGACCGACCGGACGCTCTTTTTCGATTTTCTGCCGGTAGAGCTCGGAACCATCAAGAACTATAAAGTGCGCTTCCACCTGTACACGGTGCCGGGCCAGGTGTTCTACAATGCGACGCGAAAGCTCGTGCTCAAAGGGGCCGACGGCGTGATCTTCGTGGCCGATTCGCAGCGCTACATGCTGGACGCCAACGTGGAAAGCCTTAAAAACCTCTATGACAACTTCGACGAGCAGGGGGTCAACCTCGACGATTTTCCCCTGGTCCTGCAGTTCAACAAGCGGGACCTGCCTGACGTCATGCCCGTGGAAGAACTAAACGCGGCACTGAACCCGCACGGCGTGCCCTCCTTCGAGGCGGTCGCGAAGACCGGCGAGGGCGTTCTTAAGACCTTTACGGGCATCTCCAAGCTCGTGCTGCAGGACATGCAGAAACATCCCGAACGCCACAACTTCACGCTCGGTGACATCGGGAGGGGCGTCAATGAACAGCCGCCGTCCCAGACGGAGCAGGAATCGCCTCCGGCCGAACCGTCGATGCCCGGGGCTCCCATGGCGGAAGCGAAGCCGGAAATGGCCGCACTGGAGCAGGCCGTTGATGCGGGGGTCAAGGTGAACCTGGGCAGGGCCTTCATGGAGGATGGACAGATCATCCTTCCCTTCGGGATGCTGAGTCAGCAAGGGGAGGACCAGTTCCAGCTCCGCGTCTCGATCGATATGAAGGCCCCGCTCGCCAGGCGCTTCAAAATCGTGGTGAAGAATTTCAAGAAGTAGGGACTGAGCAGGCGCATCCCGGGGCGCATTCATCCTTTTCGGGATATCCTATGGTAAAAGTGACGGCGCTCATACCGGCTGCCGGCATGGGCAGGAGAATGGGCCGGAAGGTGGCCAAACAATTCCTGCCGCTCGGCGACAAGCCCATGCTGGCCCATACGCTTCTGATGTTCCAGCGGGCATCGGAGATCGACGACATCATCCCGATCCTTTCGCAGGAAGACATGGAAAGCTGTCTGCGGGACGTGATCGAACAATTTCACATCACCAAGGTGCGGACGCTCGTGGTAGGCGGGAAGGAACGGCAGGATTCGGTGATGAACGGACTGCAGAAGCTGGAGAAGGACGTGTCCATCGTGCTGGTGCACGACGGGGTGCGGCCGTTCGTCACGGCGGAGATGATCAGGGAAAGCGTCGAGCACGCGAAAAAGGGCGAGTGTGTGGCCGTCGGGGTCCCGCTCAAGGACACGATCAAGGAAGTGGATGACCGGCGGCAGGTCCGCCACACCCTGGAGCGGAGCAGGCTCTGGGCCATCCAGACGCCGCAGGCATTTCCGGCGAAGACGCTGAAGCGCGCCTACGAAGAGGCGTACAAGCACAACGTGTACGGCACCGACGATGCCATGCTGGCCGAGCGGGCGGGCTTCACTGTGCGCGTCATCATGGGCAGCTATGAGAATATCAAGATCACCACTCCCGAGGATCTCATCCTGGCGGAAGAGATCCTGAAGAGAAAATGACATGAGGATCGGCACCGGGTACGATGTCCACCGGCTGGTAGAAGGTCGAAAGCTCGTGATCGGCGGGGTCGAGATCCCTCACGAAAAGGGCCTGCTGGGCCATTCCGACGCGGACGTTCTGCTGCACGCGATCTGCGATGCGCTGCTCGGCGCCGCCGGACTCGGCGACATCGGCAGGCATTTTCCGGACTCCTCGTCCCAATTCAAGGACATCTCGAGCCTGGTACTGCTTGCCGAGGTGCGCCGGCTGCTGGCGCGGGAAGGATTCCGCGTGAACAACATCGATGCCACGATCGTTGCGGAGCGTCCGAAGATGACGCCGCACATTGCGGCCATGGTAGCGAACATCGCGTCGGCCGCGGGCGCCGTGCCGTCGGCGGTCAACGTCAAGGCAACCACGACCGAAGGCCTTGGATTCGCCGGCAAGGGCGAAGGGATCGCGGCGTACGCCGTCTGTACGATCACGGAATAACTATGCACGCCGCGTGGGATTTGACCCGTATCGATGAAGGGGCGAACGTATGAGAACGGTCACTGGGGTCATCGTCATCCTGATGATAGCTTGTTGCGCCGCCTTCGCCCAAACCGAGGCTGCTCCCGACGGGAAGGACGCGCGGAAGAGCTCCCTCTATGAGTGGACCGACAGCAAGGGTACGGTGCATATCACCGACAGTCTGAACAGTGTGCCCGAAAAATACCGGTCCCAGGTGAGAAAAAGGGAAGCAGCACATGAGCAGGCGGCCGCTCCCGAGCGGCAGCTGCAGGAAGAAAAAGATTCTTCATCAGCCGAAGAAGCAGAACAGGCCGAAGCCGACGCCAAAGCCGAGTGGCAGCAACGCATGCATGACTGGAATAAACGCCTGGCAGATGCGGAAAGGCGCTATCAGGGGCTCGAGAACGAGCGAAAGGAACTGGCGGGGGCGTGGGTCCCGCCGCTCGTCGTGCCGATGGAGAACCAGATCAAAATAGAACAGATTGAGCAGCAGATGAAGGACGTAAAGGCGGAGATCGATGCCGCGAGAAACATGATCCAGAACGTCATTCCCGAAGAAGCGCGGAAGGCAGGCGTGCCGCCCGGGTGGCTGAGGGAATAGACGGACCTCTCAAGAAACGAGCCGGGAACGCGGGATCATTGTAGCGTCGGCGCGGCATGATCTTTGGTCTGCGAACGGTAACCGGCGATCCGTAACTCACTATGCGTGAAACGGTCCAAAAAATCAAAAAGGATTTTCACGCCGCCCTCTCCATGGACCCGGCAGCCACGAGCAAGGTCGAGGTTCTTCTGACCTACTCGGGTTTTCATGCGCTTCTGATCTACCGTCTTGCGCACTGGCTCTGGATGCGGCGCGTTCCCTTCATCCCCCGGGCCCTGTCCCAGCTTGCGCGCTTCATAACCGGCATTGAGATCCATCCGGGGGCGGCCATCGGCTCGGGCTTGTTCATCGATCACGGTATGGGTGTCGTGATCGGCGAAACAACCGAGATCGGGGATAATGTGACCCTCTTTCAGGGAGTGACGCTGGGAGGGACGGGCAAGCAGCGGGGCAAGCGCCACCCGACGCTGGGCAGCCATGTCGTCGTGGGAGCGGGCGCCAAGGTCCTCGGTCCGATCATGATCGGCGATTTTGTGAAGATCGGAGCAAATTCCGTGGTCCTGCAGGACGTGCCGGACCATTCCACGGTTGTCGGGATTCCGGGAAGGATCGTGAGGATCAAGGATGAGCGGGTCGCGGAGGACGCGCTCATGGACCATGTCCATATCCCTGACCCGATTGCCGACCGCCTGATAGAACTCCAACTCCAGATCGATGCGTTGAAAAAAGAGCTGGAGGGCATAAAAAAAACAAAAGTTTGATACACACTCATGCGTCCGCGTTCTCCAGGAGCCTGCATCGTCAATCTGTCATCAGCTTTCAATGATCCTGTAGCTATGGGTGATAGCTCCGGCTTTCGCCAGGGTAGCCCCCACCGAACAGTATTTGTTCACCGAAAGGCTGATCGCCCGTTCAACAGCTTCCTTTTCAACGCTGTTGCCCTTTACGACATACTCGATATGGATTGCTTTATAGATTTTGGGATAAGAGTCGGCCCTCTCGCCCTTCACGTTGACTTCGAGGCCGGTGACGGCCTGTCGTTTCTTTCGGAGGATGGACATTACATCCATGCCTGAACAGCCGCCGAAGCCCACGAGCAAGAGTTCCATGGGACGGAAGCCCGCATTGCGGCCTCCCGCCTCGTCATCGGCGTCCATGATCAGGGTATGACCAGATGACGCCGTTCCCGTAAATTGCATTTCCTTCATCAGTGTTACTCTGGCTTCAACTATCATAGACATTCGTGATTACCTCGTTTCCCGTTCAATTTGGCCCATCTTAGCAAAAAGACCGGTGCACTGTCAATGTGGCGTGGTCGTCTCAAGCCTGGCGACCATAAGTCAGGAACGTGCGGTGAAGGGAATCGATCGCTTACAGGTTCCCAAAGGAGGCTCCGTTTATTTGCCCGAAGGGGTCGCACGAGATTCTCTTGTTTGAATGATAGATTCTTCTATAAATAGATTGCGGAAAATAAGGGTCTCAGAAAGGGCGGGTCCCCGATACTGTTATTGCAGGATTGATGAAGCGTCATGTTCATAACTGCCTGTTTTTTCAAGAATGCTTCGTCCCCGTCTTGATCGCCCTGATTATGCATGGTTATGGTGCAATTAGTTTTTTTTATTTGACTAAAATGGTCGGTAAACATACAATCTCATGTCTCCATCAGAAAGTTGTTCACTGAGACAGCTGTGTTCTTTCCTGCCGAAGTTACTTCATTATAATTTTTAGACCTTTTTGAAAGAAAGGGGGAGTGAAGATAGCCTGCTCTCACATTCCGTTGCTACCCGACGGGTATGGATTCCAGAAAGCGCATTGCTTCTGACGCCAATGCGTTCTTACGACGTGAACAGACCCACACAACAATGCGAAACAATTCTATAAGGAGGATTTCCTAATGAGCAAAGATGTTAAGACACCCATGCTTGACGACTTGGAAAAAGGCGCGTGGCCGAGTTTCGTGAAAGAGATCAAGAAGGCCGCAAAGAAGAGCAACACGGCTCAAGATCTGCTCGGCATCCTTGAACGATCGTACCGGGACAAGGTTACCCACTGGAAGCACGGCGGCATCGTCGGTGTCCTCGGGTACGGCGGCGGCGTTATCGGCCGCTACTGCGACCTGCCCGAAGAATTCCCCGGTGTGGCGCACTTCCACACGGTCCGCATCAACCCGCCGTCCGGATTCTTTTACACCTCCAGCGCCTTGAAAGAACTGTGCGACATCTGGGACAAGCACGGCAGCGGCATGACGAATATGCACGGTTCAACAGGCGACATGATCTGGCTCGGCACCCAGACCGACAAGCTCGAGCCCATCTTCGCCGAGATTACGGCAAAGGGCTGGGACCTCGGCGGTTCCGGATCCTGCCTCCGCACCCCCAGCTCTTGCGTCGGCATGGCCCGCTGCGAATTCTCGAATATCGACACCATGTCGATCTGCCACACCATGACCCAGAAGTTCCAGGACGAGCTGCATCGTCCCGCATTCCCCTACAAGTTCAAGATAAAGGTTTCCGGCTGCGCCAACGACTGCACCGCTGCGGTCGCCCGCGCCGATATGTCCATCATCGGCACCTGGAAGGACAACATCCGGATTGACCAGGCCGAAGTGAAGAACGCCGCAAAGGACATGGACATCAAGGCTGAAGTCACCGATATGTGCCCGACCCATTGCATGAGCTGGGACGGCAACACCCTCAAGATCAATGACAAGGATTGCAACCGCTGCATGCACTGCATCAACCGCATGCCGAAGGCCCTGCGCCCCGGCAAGGAGAAGGGCGCTACCATCATGCTCGGCGGCAAGGCACCGATCGTGACCGGTGCTCTCATGAGCTGGGTCCTCGTTCCGTTCATGAAGCTTGAAGCCCCCTATGACAACCTCGAGGAACTCATCCGCAAGTTGTGGGAATGGTGGGATGAGCACGGAAAGAACCGTGAGCGTATCGGCGAGCTCGTTGACCGCATGGGCATGAGGTCCATGCTTGAAGCAACAGGACTCCCGCCCGTACCGCAGATGGTAAAGGCGCCGAGAACCAACCCCTACGTGTTCTGGGCTCCGGGCGAAGTGAAGTAACGCTAGACTAACGAGAATAATTCCAAGGAGGAATACCTATAATGGCTGATAAACCGAAGCGCATAACAGACCTTGGTTCACCTGATTATCATAAATTCCTGCCTCCCGTGATCGCCAAGAACTACGGGAAATGGAAGTACCATGAATACATCAACAAGGGCACGATGAAGCACGTTTCCGAGACCGGCGACGAGCTTTACACGGTGCGCATTGCCACTCCGCGCCTCGTGAGCACCGATTACATCCGTGAGATGTGCGACATATCCGAGAAGTTCAGCGGCGGCTACCTGCGCTGGACGACGCGCCATAACGTCGAGTTCTTCCCTGAGAAAGCGCAGGTCGACGCGCTCCAGGCTGAACTGAAGAAACGCGGCCATCTCGTCGGCGGCATCGGGTACGGCATCAGCAATGTGGTCCATACCCAGGGCTGGATCCACTGCCATACCCCCGCAACGGACGCTTCCGGCGTCGTGAAGGCGGTCATGGACGAACTTCATGAATACTTCTCCTCGAAAAGCCTTCCGGCGCGCGTCCGCATTGCGCTCGCCTGCTGCCTCAACATGTGCGGCGCCGTGCACTGCTCCGATATCGCCATCCTCGGCATCCATCGCCTGCCTCCCAAGGTAAACGAGGCCACGCTCGGCAACCAGTGCGAGATCCCCACGACCATCGCTTCCTGCCCGACCGGCGCAATCAGCCCGAACCCGGCAACGAAGTCCGTGAAGATCAAGGCTGAGCGCTGCATGTATTGCGGCAACTGCTACACGATGTGCCCCTCGCTCCCGATCGCGGACGGCTCCGGCGACGGCATCTCGATCTACGTGGGCGGCAAGGTTTCGAACGCCCGCGGCCCGGCACGCATGTCCAAGCTGGTCATCCCGTTCCTCCCGAACAATCCGCCGCGCTGGCCCGAAACCGTGAAGGCCGTGAAGCACCTTGTCGAAGTCTATGCGCAGAACGCCAAGAAGCATGAGCGCATGGGCGAGTGGATCGAGCGGATCGGCTGGGAGCGGTTCTTCAAGCTGACCGGTCTTCCGTTCACGTACCAGCACATCGACGACTTCACCTTTGCTCGCGACACATTCCGCATGACCCCGACCTTCAAGTGGGAGTAGCATCGCGATACAGTCTGTACGCCGGCCCCGGTATGATGCCGGGGCCGGTTTTCTCAGGATGTGAATAATTTACCTGGAGGGGAGCGATTATGGACGCGGCAGAACTTCAGAAAAAAGTATATGAACTGGTTGAAAAGAACATGGGTAAGAAGAAGATGAAGGCCGGCGACATCAAAAAAGCCATGGTCGCGGAAGGAGCCACGGAGGACGAGGTCAAGGCGGCGATTCGCGAGCTCGTTGACGGCGGCAAGCTGGTCTATTCCTACTTTGGCGGGAGCTTCATCGAGGTCCCGCACGTCGAGGGATCGGCAAACCCCCAGCAGTAGTTTCGTATGTCGAACATCCCGAGGCTCGTGATATCAGCCACGCGGGGGGGGCTGGGCAAAACGACCCTCTCCCTGGGCATTATCAGCGCCTGGCAAAAGACGGGCCGACGGGTGGCGGTTTTCAAGAAGGGGCCGGATTTCATCGATGCCGGATGGCTTGGTGCGGCAGCAGGCAGACCGTGCTATAATCTTGATCCCTTCATAATGACACCCGAGACGATCCGGGGCTCCTTCCTTCAGCACACCGCGGATGCTGACGCGGCAGTGATCGAGGGGAACCGGGGACTCTACGATGGCGTCGATGAGGTCGGCACGTACAGTACTGCCCGGCTGGCAAAGCTGCTGGCCTGTCCGGTCGTGCTGATTGTGGATTGCACCAAGTCCTCAAGCACGGTGGCCGCGGTTGTCCTCGGATGCAGAAATTATGACCCTGATACGGATCTCAGGGGTGTCATTCTGAATAATGTCTCGGCCGGCCGTCATGAATCAGTCATCCGGAAGGCGATCGAGCAGAGCAGCGGCCTTCGCGTTGTCGGAGCCGTGCCGCGTCAAAGAAAAGGCGAGTTCCCCGAACGCCATATGGGGCTCACACCGTTCCATGAGCATCCCGAGGTGGAACAGGCGATTGCCGCGGCGGCCGCGGCGGCCGAACGATATCTCGATCTGAAAACCTTGTGGGATATCGCATGCGGTTCCGGGGAAGTGGCTGCTGGAAAAACGGAATGCAGCGCCATCGGATCGCGCGGAAAGGACCCGTCGCCGGTCGTCGGCGTTATCAGGGACAGGGCATTTCAGTTCTATTATCCTGATAATTTAGAAGCACTGGAGCAGCACGGGGCGCGGCTGGAGATCGTGAATGCTCTCACGGACAGCGCTTTGCCCGAGATCGATGCTCTCTACATAGGTGGAGGCTTTCCTGAAACGCAGGCGGCGGAACTTGCTGCGAATGAGGGTTTCTGCCGGTCCATCAAGGCGGCGGCCGACAGAGGACTGCCGATCTACGCGGAGTGCGGAGGCCTGATCTATCTTGGCAGAAGTCTGCAGGTGGGAAACCGGAACTATCCCATGAGCGGGGTCCTGCCGATCGACTTTGTTCTGGAAAAGAAGCCGCAGGCTCACGGTTACGCTGTTCTGACTGCAGGCGAGAACAGTACGTTCCTTGAAAAAGATGTTATAATAAAAGGTCACGAGTTCCATTATTCGCGGATAGTAGATACCCTCGGTCTTGCTCCGTTCGCGTATGAGGTCAATCGCGGCTTCGGGATCGACGGCAAGAGTGACGGAATCGTGTACAAGAATGTATTGGCCGCCTATACCCATATCCATGCGCTGGGCACGCCCGAGTGGGCTCCGGCCCTGTGCAGAAAGGCGCGTGAATACCGGAAAAACAAGGGGTAGGGTAGGGAAGGCAGGTATTTACCGTGAGATCTGGAGCTCGGGAAGGCGTCGAACTGGTGTGCCCCTTCTGCCGGACGCCACTGGCGAGACCGGCTGAGATGCGGATAAGCGCTGCCGAGGTCGTTCTTGGCGGAACGTGCAGCACCTGCGAGGCCCTGTATATCATGGACCCGACAGGCAAGAATGTAGGGGAACTGATGATGCAGGGTCTGGGGATGGCAGCCGACAGGCTGTCCAAGGAATTATCCGCGATGATTGCGGGAGAAGATTATGATGATAGGGTGCTGAGCTATGACTGGCGAACCCATCGCTCTCCGGGTGAGCCGAAGGGTTTTATGGATGGCCATGGCCGGCTGTATGTCATCAAGGTCAGAAAGAAGAGTGGGTGAGGAACGGGAATATTCACCGGGATGCTCAGGGCAGTACCCGATTATAATGCACGAAAGGGGAAACAAAAAATGGCAACGATAGAGGTAAAAGGCAAGACAATTGAAGTGGATGAAGATGGTTTCTTGGCGAACCTGGATGACTGGAGCATGGACGTGGCGAACTATTTCGCCCAGGTAGAGGGCATCGAGATGAGCGACCAGCACTGGGAAGTGGTGAACTTCCTGCGCGACTACTACAAACAGTATCAGATCGCGCCGATGATCAAGATCCTCGTCAAGGAGATCGGCAAGAAGCTCGGGCCCGAGAAGGGCAACACCAAGTATCTCTATGAGCTCTACCCGGGCGGCCCGGCAAAGCAGGCCTGCAAGATCGCCGGCCTTCCGAAACCGACGGGCTGCGTCTAGCACCTCGCCACCAACTCGAACAGCAAGGCAGCGCGGCGCGTGCCGGACTGCGTTCGCACGAAAGCTCTTTCTGCGGGGAGAGTCCGCCTTCACGCTATCGTTCGAGGAGCATTCTTCGGCAGAAATCCTGCCGAGGCGGCAGCTGGCTTCTGGTTCTCCGGTGGTCATCCTGAGGGAGGGCGATCGGAAGCAGAGTCAAGGCGGCATCCCGGCAGGGATTGCATTCGGGGACCTGTTCTCTGACGGAATTTACGAGAAGGAGGAACGCGGCACCATGTACATGGTATCGATCGACAAGGGCAAGTGCGATGGCGACGGAACCTGCGCGAATGTTTGCCCCCAGTCGGTATTCAAAGTTGAAGGCGGCAAGGCAGATCCGGTGAACATGTCCGAGTGCATCAACTGCCTGACCTGTGTTGAAAATTGCCCGCAGCAGGCAATCACGGTCAACGAGATATAATGCGCTCATACAGCATCACCATACAAAGGGGATAGTTGAACAACTAATCCCCTGTTTTTTTACTACAATCAAGCCCCGGGGAGGTGAAACAATGAAACTGGCTGTTTTTTTGAGCGATTGGAGAAGGACCGAGGACACCTTCGAGAGGATGAAGGCCGAAAAGATGGGCGTTATCCTGGTGGGCAACGGCATCTATCATGCCGTCGTGAAGGAAGGCGGCAAGGATTCACCGGTGCTCTCGAAGGCGGGAGCCAGCTTTTATGTGTTGTCTGACGATCTCGAGACCAGGGGATATACCGCCGCGAACGTCAATTCCAAGGTCAAGGTCATCGGCTACGGTGACATCGTCGATCTCATCATGAACGACTATGAGAAGACGGCCTGGCTGTAATCTGATTCCAACAGGGAGGATAACATGGCTGAGTTAACATTGGGAGTATTCCCTTCTTTGGTCGGCTCGATGTCGCTCGACTTTGCTTTCAAGCTTGCCGAGGCCGGGATGGCCAAGGGGCACAAGGTGAACATGTGGCTTTCCGGCAATGCCGTGATGATGGCCAAAAAGGGACAAAAAGCATTCAAAGATTATTCGCACAACGAAAAGAAGATGAAGGAACTCATGGCAAAAGGCATGGAGATCACGGTCTGTGAAGCCTGCGCCGAGGCCCGGGGGTACCACAAGGAAGACACGCCCGAGGGGATGAAGCGCGCGAGCATGGACTGGTACCTGGCGAAGACGGTCAAGACCGACAGACTGCTTCATATAGGAGGCGAATAATGGGTGCCGTAAAATTATTGTTCGTTGTGCAGCGACCGCCCTATAAGAGCGAGAACCCCCGCTTGGCGCTCACCCACGCGATCGCAAGCCAGACCGCCGAGATCTACATGGATGACGGAGATTCCGTCGTCCCGACGGTGGTCTTCGTCGGTGATGGTGTACTCAACGCGGTGAAGGACCAGCAGGCAATGAAAATATACGGGGTGACGAGCACGGAGAACCACATCAAGAGCTGCCTGATGATCGATTTGCCGGTGTGGGTGTGCAAGGAAGACATGGATCGGCTCGGCCTGAAGGAAGACAAGATGATCACCAACGCCGAGGATATGGGCGCCGATCTCAAGACCAAGTTCGTTTCCTTCGCCGACATCCAGAAGGAAATGGAAGCGGTACAGCATCTCCTGTTCTTCTAGGAGCTATTCTGCCGGAACCCCTGCAGCACGTGCTGCAGGGCGGCTTTTGGTGAACCACGCTATGGATATGGAGCTCAAAAATCTGCTCAGGGCGAAGAAATCGACGATCCTGAAAAAATGGTTCGACGCGGTCGCTGATACCTATCCGGACAACACATCCAGTTTTCTGAAGAAACAAAAGGCCCAGTTCACCAATCCCGTCGGGTATACCCTCTCGGAGGGCCTGGAGGGTCTGTTCGAGGCACTGCTCAAGGGGGTCATCCCCGATGCGGTCGCGACCTTTCTCGACAGCATCATCAGGATCCGCGCGATCCAGGAGTTCTCTCCCTCCGAGGCTGTTTCGTTCGTCTTCCTGCTGAAGAAGATCGTGCGGCAGGAGCTCGGGAGCGAGACCCTGGCGCAGCAGCGGCTCCGCGACGAGCTGGCCGCTTTTGACTCATCCGTCGATGATCTGGCACTCTACGCTTTTGACCTCTACATGAAATGCCGGGAAAAGATCTACGAGCTCAAGGCAAATGAAGCTCGCAATATGACTTTCAGGCTTCTGCAGCAGGCGAAGCTCATCGTTGACAACCAGGATTGACACGGGGCCTGCACGATTGCTCGGGCTGCCAACCTTAATCGAAAAGAGGTAACGAAATGAAAGCCATAATTTCTTTCATTACAGTGCTTGTCCTCGCGGCGATAGCCTATGCGGGGGTGGCAATGGGGAACATGCAGTTCCTGTTCGGCGTAATTATTCCCTATCTGGCCGTTGTCACCTTCGTCATCTTCATGATCGCACGCATTCTGAAGTGGGGCAGTTCGCCGAACCCCTTCCGCATTCCCACGACCTGCGGACAACAGAAATCCCTTCCCTGGATCAAGCACAGCAAACTGGAAAATCCTTCGAACCTCCTCGGGGTCGCGGGAAGGATGGCCCTCGAAGTTTTCTTCTTCCGCTCCCTCTTCAGAAATCTGAAGCTGCAGACGCATAAGGGAACGCAGCTCGCGTACGGCGAGGCCAAATGGCTTTGGGCGGCCGGCATGGCGTTTCACTGGTCCTTCCTCATCATCCTGATCAGGCACCTCCGGTTCTTTACCGAGAAGGTGCCCGCGGCAGTGAAGATGGCAGAAGGGCTCGACAGCTTCCTCCAGATCGGGACGCCGCTGCTCTACATAACCGACGTCGTGCTGCTTGCTGCTGTGTTCTACCTCTTCCTCAGGAGGATCGGCATACCCCAGGTGCGGTACATCTCTCTCATCAGCGATTACTTTCCGCTCTTCTTGATCCTCGGCATCGGGGTCACCGGCGTACTCATGCGTTACTTCACCAAGACGGACATCGTGAGCGTCAAGATGATGGCTATGGGCCTCGTCAGCTTCAACCCGTCGATTCCCCAGGGGATCGGTCCGCTGTTCTACACCCATCTTTTCCTCATCTGCACGCTGTTCGCCTATTTTCCCTTCAGCAAGCTCGTGCACATGGGCGGCGTGTTCATGAGCCCGACCCGGGTCCTGGCGAACACCAGCCGCGTGAAGCGGCATGTCAATCCCTGGAACTATCCCGTCCACGTTCACACCTATGAAGAGTACGAGAACGATTTCAGGGCTAAGATGAAAGAAGCCGGCCTGCCGGTAGAAAAGGAGTAGTCATGGCGAAACTTCCGAAACCAGAAGAACTAGCGAAGATCGACTATACGCTGCCCAAAACGGAATGGCTGGATACGCCCGTGGTGTTCAAGGAGGGCATGTTCTGCCACGGCTCGAAGCCGAAAAGCCTGGAACTCGTCGGTTTCCCGAACCCGCGGGACTGGCGGCCGGCTGATGCTGACTGGAAACTCCCGGCAGACTGGAAGGAGATCCTGCTCAAGGGGATCGCGGAGCGCCTTGAAAAATACCGCTCCTTCCGGCTGTTCATGGACATCTGTGTGCGCTGCGGAGCGTGCGCGGACAAATGCCATTTCTTCATCGGCACCGGCGATCCCAAGAACATGCCGGTCCTCCGGGCCGAGCTCATCCGCTCCGTCTACAGAAAAGAATTTACCCTGGCCGGGAAGCTTTTCGGCAGGATGGCCGGCGCGCGGGAGCTGACGGTCGACGTGTTGAAGGAGTGGTGGTACTACTTCTACCAGTGCACCGAGTGCCGCCGCTGCTCCGTCTTTTGCCCCTACGGCATCGACCAGGCGGAGATCACCATGATCGGCCGGGAACTGCTCAACCTCCTTGGCCTGAATATCGAGTGGATCGCGGGGCCGGTCTCGAACTGCTATATGAAAGGCAACCACCTGGGCCTCGAGCCCCATACCATCGTCGGCAACCTCGAATACATGCTGGACGACATCGAGACCGTCACCGGCAAACGCATCAAGCCCACCTTCAACCGGAAGGGCGCCGAGATCCTGTTCGTGACGCCGTCGGGCGACCTGTTCGCCGACCCGGGCACCTACACGTGCATGGGTTACCTCATGCTGTTCGAGGAGCTCGGCCTCGATTACACCTGGAGCACCTATGCGTCGGAAGGCGGCAACTTCGGGTTCTTCACCTCGAACGAGATGGCCAAACGGCTCAATTCCAAGATCTACGCGGAGGCGAAGCGGCTCGGCGTAAAGTGGATCCTCGGCGGAGAGTGCGGCCACATGTGGCGCGTCCTCTCCCAGTACATGGACACCTGGAACGGTCCCGCCGATTTCCTCGAAGTCCCGAAATCGCCGATCACCGGCACGGTCTTCGAGAACGCGAAGTCCATGAAGATGGTCCATGTCGCGGAGTTCACCGCCGACCTGATCAAGAACAAGAAGCTCAAGCTCGACCCGAAGCGAAACGACCACCTCAGGGTCACCTGGCACGATTCCTGTAACACGTCGCGCGGCATGGGAATGCTGGACGAGCCTCGCTATGTGCTCAAGAATGTCGTAAACCACTTCTACGAAATGCCGGAGGACACGATCCGCGAAAAGACCTTCTGCTGCGGCAGCGGCACGGGCCTGAACGCCTCGGAGGATATGGACCTCAGGATGAAGGGCGGGTTCCCGCGCGCGAACGCGGTCAAGTTCGTCGCCGATCACCACGGGGTGAACATGCTGGCCAACGTCTGCGCCATCGACCGGGCCACGCTCAAGGCCCTCATGGACTACTGGGTGCCCAGCGTGGGCGTCTGCGGACTCCACGAACTGGTGGCGAACGCCCTCGTCATGACCGGCGAGAAGGAGCGCACGACCGACCTGCGCGGTGAGCCTCTTCCGTCAGCCCAAGTGAAGGAGGAAAAGGCCTAATGAAACTCTATGACGGCGGCAAAATACTCGTCGGGCTTGTTGTGCTTCTGGCAGTTGCCCTGTTTCCGTTCTACTACAATATCGGGAAGGTGAACGCCAAGCCGGAGCCGAAGCTCGACACCCCGGCCATTCTTCAACTGCCGGAGCAGGACCGAAAATGCGTGGAGTCAAAGGCATTCATGCGGACCGAGCACATGCAGCTCATTAATAACTGGCGCGATTCCGTTGTGCGCGACGGCTACCGTCAGTACGTCAGCGAAACGACGGGCAAGCATTACAACATGAGCCTGCAGAATCAATGCATGCGCTGCCATTCGAACAAGAAAAAGTTCTGCGACGAATGCCACAACTATATGGCTGTGAAGCCCTATTGCTGGGACTGCCATATCGCCCCGAAGGAGGATGACAAGTCATGAGCATGGACAGACGGAAATTCTTAAAGATAGCAGGCATATCCTCCATCCTGGGGCTTGGCGCGACTGCGGCAACAGCAGTGGACAACGTTTGGGTCAGAGGGCTCAAGCCGCCCCAGGTGGAGCCGAATAAGGAGGCGCTGACGGCGCAGCACTGGGCCATGGTCGTGGACATGAGCAAGTTCAAGACCGAGGAAGACTTCCAGAAAACCATCAGCGCGTGCCACACGACCCACAATGTTCCTGATTTCCGGAATCCCGACGGCAGCGTCGACATCAAGGATGAGATCAAGTGGATCTGGAAGGCGAAGTACGAGAACGCGTTCCCTGACCAGGACAATCCCTACATGGAAGAGAAGATCAAGGAAATGCCGTTCATCGTGCTGTGCAATCATTGCGAGAACCCCGCCTGCGTGCGGGTCTGCCCCACCCAGGCGACCTTCAAGCGAAAGCAGGACGGCATCGTCATGATGGACATGCACCGCTGCATCGGCTGCCGGTTCTGCATGGCCGCCTGCCCGTATGGCGCAAGGAGTTTCAACTACCGCGATCCGCGCCCCTTCATCAAGAGCGAGAACCGGGAATATCCGACGCGAACCAAGGGCGTGGTGGAAAAATGCACCTTCTGCACCGAACGGCTCGCGTTCGGGAAACTGCCGGCTTGTGTCGAGGCGGCTCCCAAGGGCGGCCTGATCTTCGGCGACCTCGCGGACAAGAATTCCGAGGTCCGGAAAGTCATCGAGACGAGTTACACCATACGGCGCAAGCCCGAGCTCGGGACCGGGCCGAGTGTTTACTATCTGATAGGAGGTAATGAACATGCTTGAGAAAGCATTGGTAGGAAGTAAAAAGTACTGGGCATGGTTGATCTTCCTGAGCGCCCTTGCCGTGTCAGGAGTCTACTATTACCTCCAGCAGTTCAATTACGGTCTGGGTCTTACTGGCCTCTCCCGGGACGTTTCGTGGGGTCTCTACATCGGCCAATTCACGTTCCTCGTCGGCGTCGCAGCATCGGCCGTGATGCTCGTCATTCCCCACTATCTGCACGATTACAAGAAGTTCAGCAAGATCGTGATCCTGGGAGAGTTCCTTGCGATCGCGGCGGTCACCATGTGCATCCTGTTCATCTTCGTCGACATGGGCCAGCCCATGAGGATCATGAACGTGGTCCTCCATCCAACACTCAATTCCGTCATGTTCTGGGATTCAATGGTGCTCTCGGGTTATCTGTTCATCAACCTTTTGGTCGGGTGGGTGACCCTGAGCTCCGACCGCAAGGGCGTTGCGCCTCCGAAGTGGATCAAGTTCTTCATTTATCTGTCCGTGCCCTGGGCAGTCAGCATCCACACCGTCACGGCGTTCCTCTATGCCGGTCTCCCGGGGCGGCATTTCTGGCTCAGCGCCGTGATGGCGGCCCGCTTCCTGGCCTCGGCCTTTGCCGGCGGTCCGTCGCTTTTGATCCTTCTTGCCCTGATCGTTCGGAAAGTAACGAAGTTCGATCCCGGGAAGGAGCAGATACAAACGCTCGGAACGATTGTGGCCTATGCCATGTTCGCCAATGTTTTCCTCCTTGGCCTGGAGTTCTTCACTGCCTTCTACAGCAATATCCCGGGCCATATGGAGTCGTTCAAGTACCTGTACGTAGGGCTTGACGGACACCGGGAGCTCGTTCCCCTGATGTGGGTCTCTAGCATCTTTGCAGCGGCATCGCTCCTCATGCTCGTGATCCCGCGTGTTCGCAGGAACGAGACGACGCTCGCTCTGGCCTGCGTCATGCTGTTCATCTCTCTCTGGATCGACAAGGGCTTCGGCCTGATCATCGGCGGCTTTGTGCCGAACATGCTGAATCAGGTAAGGACCTACTGGCCGACCAGACAGGAGTCAATCATCACCCTTGGCGTCTGGGCCATCGGGTTTCTGATCCTTTCCCTCCTCTACAAGATCGCGATCACGGTGAGGGAGGAAACCGAGGGCATTGAGATCGAACATTAGAGACGTGTAATTCTGCCAAGAAAACAATGTATTATGAAAAGGTCCGCCCTGAGAAGGGGTGGGCCCTTTTTTTTGATCCTTTGTATTTTCTGTTGATTTTATCCCGGAGGGCTGGTACTATTACGAACCTTTTTGCAAATTATTTTCTCGAATGAGGAGGAAACAGCCACATGTACATGGTAACAGTTGACAAGAACAAATGTGATGGTGACGGCACCTGCGTCAACGTCTGCCCCCAGTCGGTATTCAAGGTAGAAGGCGGCAAGGCTGACCCGGTGAACATGTCCGAGTGCATCAATTGCCAGACCTGTGTGGAGAACTGCCCGCAGCAGGCCATAACCGTCAACGAAATATAGCGTATACGATCGATCTCATCAACAAAAGGGGACCGTCACACTGACGGTCCCCTTTCTCATTTCCAACTCCCTTCTGGTAACGGATCAATCCTTCTTCTCGACAAACTTCTGAAACGCGGTTATGAGGTCGATGGGAAGCGGGAACACGATCGTCGTGTTCTTCTCCGTCCCGATCTCGGTAAGCGTCTGGAGGTACCGGAGCTGGAGCGCCATCGGGTTCTTGCTGATGACCCCTGCCGCCTCGGACAGCTTCGCCGATGCCTGGAGCTCGCCTTCGGCATGAATGATCTTGGCACGCCGTTCCCGTTCGGCCTGAGCCTGGATGGCGATGGCCCGCTGCATCTCCGCCGGAAGGTCGACATTTCGTACTTCCACCGTGGTCACCTTTACACCCCACGGTTCCGTCTGCTGATCGATGACCTTCTGGAGCTCAGCGTTGATGGCCTCGCGATTGGAGAGCAGGTCGTCGAACATGTTCTGTCCGAGGATGCTCCTGAGCGTGGTCTGGGAGATGAGCGACGTGGCGTAGTAGAAGTCCTCTACCTCGACGACCGCCTTTTTAGGATCGATGACCCGGAAATAGACGACCGCGTTCACCTTGACGGTCACGTTGTCTTTGGTGATCACATCCTGTGCCGGGACATCCATCGTGACCGTACGAAGGCTTACCCGCACCATCTTCTGAATGCCGGGGAGCAGGATGATAAGGCCCGGTCCTTTTACACCGCCTTCCAGGGCTACCTTGCCGAGCGTGAAGATGACGCCCCGTTCGTACTGCTTCAGGATCTTGATCGTATTGAAAAAGAACCAGACGAGGATGAGAGCAGCAACCATGACGCCGATACCGATTGTTTGAAGCATGGGTGGACCTCCTTAGGATTATTCAAACCGAAGTCGTCAAGACCGGTCAGCCGGTCCGTTCGACTTTGAGTTTCAGACCTTCCACAGCCATGACCTTCACCCGCGCGCCTTTCGGGATGGGGGTGTCGCTCCAGCAATTCCAATATTCACCGTGCACGAACACCTGACCGCTGGCGTGAATGTCGGTCCTTGCCTCTCCCTCGAGACCGATCATGCCTTCCTTGCCCGTGTCGGCCCTTTCCCTCTGGATACGAACGGCCAGGGTGACCGTCACGATGAACAGGAGGGCGGAAAGAGCCACGACCGGCACAATGACCGTCCATGATATCCTGAGCGAGGGGATGGGAGAATTGATCAGCATGACCGAGCCGATGGCCATGGCAATGACGCCGCCCACGCCGAGGACACCGTGGCTCGTGATGAATGCCTCGGCGATGAACAGGCCGATCGCGAGCAGGATGAGCATGAGACCCGCGTAGTTGATCGGGAGCGTATGCAGGGCATAGAACGCGAGGATGAGACAGATGGCGCCGGCCACTCCCGGGAAAATCGCCCCGGGATTCGAGAGCTCAAAGTAGAGACCATAGAACCCGAGGATCATCAGGATATAGGCGATGTTGGGATTGCTGATGATCTCGAGCAGCCGGTACCGGAATCCCATGTCGATCCGGTGGACCTCGGCGTTCGCCGTCTGGAGCGTCTTTTTCCGGAGGACCAGGTCAACGGTCCTGCCATCGATTTCCCTGAGCAGTGAAGGCACGTCGTTCGCGATGAGGTCAACAACATGCTCCCTGACCGCTTCGGTATCCGTAATGGAGACGCTCTTCCGAACCGCGTCGTCGGCCCATTTCATATTCCTTCCCCGCTGCTCGGCGACATTCCGGGCCATGGCCGCCAGATCGTTCACGACCTTGGTCTCCATCGTCTTGTCCATCTTGCCTTCCATGGTCACCGGGTGAGCCGCACCGATATGGGTGCCCGGCGCCATCGCGGCGATGTGGGCCGCCATGGTGAGGAAAACGCCGGCCGAGGCGGCCCTGGCCCCCGGGGGCGCGACGTATACCACCACCGGGACCTCGGCTGCCATCATCTTTTTCACGATCTCCCGCATGGAGTCAACGAGCCCGCCCGGCGTGTCAAGCTGAATGATGATCGCCTCGGCATTGTCCCGGGATGCAGTGTCGATCGACCTCGTTATATATTCGGAGACCACCGGTGTGATCGGGGCATCGACCGTGATGAGATACACGGTCCTGGCGCCGTCCGGGTGCGGCTGAGGGGATTGCCCGGACGAAGGCCGGCTCAAAACCAAAGGCGGACCAGCAAAGACAAGAAGCAGAACAGCGAACAGCAAAACGATGGCATATCTGCGCATGATGGTCCTCCCCGATGCTGCAAGTATATACCGTGGCGGAGCGGAGTGTCAAGAAACCCTTGACTTCACAGGACGAATTCTGTAGCATCGAAAAAATCATGAGGATAACGGGTGGTACAGGCAGGGGCAGGAAGCTGAAGGTGCCCTCCGGATCACGGGTGCGGCCAACATCCGACAAGGTGAAACAGGCCCTGTTCAACATCCTGGGCGAGAGCGTCCAGCATGCGCGAATCCTTGACCTCTATGCCGGGACGGGCGGTGTCGGCATCGAGGCGCTCAGCAGGGGAGCCGCCAGCGTCTCTTTCGTGGATGATGCGGGAGATTCTCTGAAAGCCATCAGGCTGAATATCGATCAGGCAGGATTGAGCGGCCGGGCCCGCCTTGTTGCCTCGAAAGCGGAGGCCTATCTCGCCAGGACCGAAGAGCAGTTCGATATCATATTCCTGGATCCTCCCTACTCGGTGGAACAGGGACCACTGCTCGAACTGGTCAGTGCTTCCCCGGTCCTGCAGGATGGCAGTGTCGTCGTTTTCGAGCACTTCAAGAAGCAGACGTCTCCGGGGCAGGCGGGAAGACTTGCGTTATACCGGGAGGCCCGGTACGGGGACACGGTGCTTGCTTTCTATAAGGCACGAAGTCAGGAGCCGGTGGTGAGGAGTCAGTCGGACAAATCGGCGGCGTCCTGATTTGAACCGCTTGCTTGGTCCAGGCCCCCGTCCCCAGGTCCCTCATCGATCAAGGAGATACTATGAAACATGTCGCTGTTTATCCCGGAACATTCGATCCCGTGACGAACGGACATATTGACCTCGTGGAGCGGAGTCTCACCATCTTCGACGAGGTGATCGTAGCGGTTGCGGAGAATCCCAAAAAAGCACCGCTCTTTTCGCTCGAGGAGCGCCTCGCCATGTTCAAGGCCGTGACCAGGAGATACCGCAGGGTGATGATCGAGGGCTTTGACGGCCTCCTTGTCGATTACGTGAGGCATAAGAAGGCCGTCGCCATCATCCGAGGCCTCCGGGCTGTCTCGGACTTCGAGTACGAGATGCAGATGGCCCTCATGAACCGCCGGCTCGACGATGATATCGAGACGGTGTTCCTGATGCCGAACGAGGCGTATTCCTTCATAACCTCGACGATCGTGAAGGAAGCGGCGAGCTACGGCGGGGATGTGTCCAGCCTCGTGCCGAAGCTGGTGGTGGGGAAGCTGCAGAAGAAGTTCGGGTTGGAAACGGGAAGATAGGAGCAATCTCGGCACGCAGGCTGTCACGAAAGGACGGGCACGATCGGCACCTTCTGGAACGGGTGCATGCCGCATTGAGTAACTGTCGTAAGAAAGGGCTTGAAACTGCCAAGCCCTTTCAACGTCCGAAACATACCTTCTTCCACTCTATGCATCTTTCAACATTGCCCTGACGTCCTTTTCCGTGATAACCATACTATGCGCTTTTTTCGCGTGCTGCATGGCTATCTCGACGATCTCCTTCTCTTCGTGGCTTTGAATGAGGAAGCCACATTTTGGATCGCATTCAACCTTTTTCAGCTTTTCCGCCATGGTCGCCACCTCCCTTCCGCAACGATCGATGCTGCATATCGCCTTCCTCCAGCCCGCGTATAAATAATGCATTCGTGAACATACCTGATAAGACGGCCGCTCAGAGATGGCCATGACCACACAGAGATGCTTGCCAGGCCTCGGGTAGCTCACAAAGGCTTCTTTGCATAATCGAGCATGCCTTGAAAGTCCACGACCACGGCAGACTCATTCCCTACCACCCAGGCATCATGTCCGGTCGGCAGAAGTGATACGTCTCCTGGCTTGCACTCAAGCTTCGTGCCATCATCCATCAATACCATGATCGTACCCGCTATGTGGTACTGGAAGTGCGGCGCTTCACGGCTTTTTGTCTTCACTAGCAGCTGCACCGACGTTGACCACTTCCAGCCTGGCTCAAACGTGGCCCGCCCGATCGTTGCTCCGCCGATCTTTACCAATTCCACCTTCCCGTAGGGAAACGTTCTTACCTCATCTGCCTGGCCAAAACGCTTCAACTCGGCTCTTACGGTATCTACCAGCATGTCATCACCCCTTTCAAAAAGCACTCAGACCGCCCCTTCTTGCGCTGTTTCAAACAAATGCAACTAATCTTGATTGAATTATAGCACCATTTCTTAGGGTATCTGTATTTCGGGAAATGAGAGAATCTGACTGTAGATGGAAACGGGGGAAAAACAACGTTCGAGGGACATAGTGCAAGCGGGGCCATCTCAAGTCAGCCGCCGGACATGTTTAACGTCCGTGTCGTCCGGCTGCAACAGGGCGCCCTGCAGTGCTGGCTGTTACGGCTGTCAGAAGGCCGGAACTATCGCCTTGTTATGAAGGGACTTACCAGAAGGAGCGCGATGCCGTCACCGAGAAGCAGAATGTTGAGCGACGCGCTGAGGGCATGCAGGCACGCGAATTCTCTCCGTACTATCGAGTCCGCCGGCTCACGCTCGAACGAGGTGATTTTCTGTTTCACCCGTACCGCTTCAGGATAGAGCTTTACGGTTATGAAAATATTGACGATGAGCGCCAGGACGACGAGGATGAGAGAGGCGCGGTAGGACGTTTGAGCATGGTTACCGGAAGCAACATACAGCAGAATTAGCGCCAGGGCTGAAAGGGCTAGGTTGTACGGGAAGTAGCCCGGGAACAGTTTGCCGACGATATCGCCGGCAATATCCCTGGTGTATGATCTGAAGATCAGTGGAGTGACCATGAAGGTAAAGAGGGCCATTCCCCCGACCCAAAGGGCAAGAATGAATGTATAGGCTGAGAACCAGAAGGATTTCATGGTCACCTCCGCTGCAGATCGATTCGGCCGCCGGCGCCCGACAGAAAAACGGTCATAATGAGGGGTCAATGAGGATATCGGATGTGAGCTGAGCTTTAATGAAGTTCCGGAGGTATGCCCGGTCTTCATCCGAGATCTCCACGAATTTTAGGCCCATTCCAGGCTCCTGAAATGTGCCCTGTTTGATCGAATGGGTGTAGAGCACGATGGCTTTTGCCCTGATCTCCCGGTCCGTGACATGGATCGTGATCGGTATGAGCTCATTCGTCTGCTCGGGGTCAAGCATGCGTATGTATGCTCCCTTTTCTGAAATAGCCGTTGCATATTCTATACGATCCCCGGCGCGGTGTCTGTCCTTGTTCGCCAAAACAGTCTTCAGCGAAGTGTTGATCCGGATATTCTCGCGCGGCGTGGGTTCCGTCGCGGCCTGAATCGCCCGATAGAGCGCGTTCGGGTCAACGGGTTTGGAAAAATAGGCGACACAGCCTGCATTCAGACATGCGGATTTGACCGAGGCATGATCCTCTGCCGTGAGCACGATTATGGGGACCGCCCTTGTGCGGTCCTTTCCCTTGACTGTTTTGATGAAGTCGACGCCGTTCATCGAGGGGAAGAAGGTCGCCGTAAGGATCAGGGACGGGACCCGCTGCTCCATGATCTTCAAGGCGTCTTCGGGAGCGGCCGCGGTGATGACGGCGTACTCCAGTCGTTTCAGCAGGATCCCGTGATAGTAAAGCATGGTCGGGCTCCCGTCCACGATCAGCACCGTTCTGGTTTCTCGTTCAATCATGTGGTTTCCCTCCGATAAGAAAATTTAAGAGCAGCAGAACCTCGACGCTTCCTTCGGACGAGCGTAAGGCCGGTTGACAACCCCGTTGGGAGAGCGGTCCCTCTCCGCTGCCGGAAGAAGAGCCCGTCCGCGTGGGGAAGCATTAAAAAAGCACTTTGCAGGGAATTCCTTCCCGTTCAAAGGCCATGTGCAGTTCCTCTCCCTTTCGCGAAAAGAAGCTGCTTTCCATGGCCCACTGCATTCCCTGTTTTCTGTATGCCCAGTCTGCGTAATGATAGTTCAGTCTGTCCAGGAGCACCGCGTCGACTTTCCCCTGAAGCATGCTCACCAGCCCTTCGGCACCGGGAAGGATCGGTGCTATCATGACGAACGTCCTGATCCCCTGCGACCGAAGAACGGCCAGCGCGTCAACCCTCTGCTGGATCGGCGGCGCCCCCGGTTCAAAGATCCTTCTTATCTTCTCATCCGCCGTGGTTATGGTGAATCCGACCTGGGATCCGGATGCCTGTTTCAGGATGTCGACGTCCCTCAGGACAAGCGGGGATTTGGTCTGGATCGTGACCGGCCAGCCGTTTTCCACGAGGATGCCGAGACATCTCCTCGTGAGCGCAAACTTTCTTTCCAGAGGCTGATAGGCATCGCACACACCGCTTATCCAGACCTTCCCGGCCGGCTTTTTTGTCACCTCATGGGTCAGGAGGTCGGGAGCGTTGATTTTTACATCCACAAAGGCCCCCCAGCGCTCCTGGTGGCCGGTGAACCGCTTCATGAATTTCGCATAGCAGTAGACGCAATTATGTTGGCACCCGATGTAGGCGTTTAAAGCGTAATCAGAGACACGGGACTTGGATAAGATGCTCTTTGCCTGTATCTCCCTGATAATCATGTCAGGGTTGTTGTCACTCAAGCGTTCATTCCCAAGGGCAGGATCTCCCGATATATACAGGTTCCCCCCCGACCGAGTGATGATACGATCGCACGGTTCCTGGTCGCAGAAGGGCCGTCTGTTTTCATTGAGTATCAGCGTGGGACCGCTGCCTTACCGCTTCGTACAGAATGACCGCTGCTGCAGTAGCGACATTCAATGAGTCGATCGTTTCGGTCATCGGGATCCTGATGTGAAGGTCGATGTCGGCCATCATGTCCTTCGGCAGGCCTGCTCCCTCCTGCCCCACAATGACGACGGTAGGCTTCCTCAGGTCGGTCTCAAAGTGTGTCCGGCCGCCTGCCAGGACCGTTGCCGCTGTCTGGAACCCTTTGCGCCTGCAGGACTGGACGAATCCTGCCATGTCCTGAACCAGGACCACAGGGACGCGAAGGATGCTGCCCATCGAAGCGCGGATCGTTTTTGCATTGTAGGGATCGACCGTATTCGGCGTTACTGCCAGTCCCGACGCGCCCGCGGCTTCCACCGTTCGTATGATCGTCCCCAGGTTGCCGGGGTCCTGGAGCTGGTATGCAACGACAATCAAGCCGGCCGCACCGCCAAGAAGGGATTCCTCCAAGTGGTTCCGCATGCGCACGACGGCCAGGACAGGCTGGGGAGTTATGCTTTCCGACACGCTTTGCATCAGGTTTTCTGCAATCCAGACAATGTCCACCTGCCGGCGTTCGGCCAGCTTGATCAGGCCACGACCATGATGCTGGACAAGGGACGGTGCCGCGACGACCATGGTAACTCCGGCGTCGTCCCGAAGCGCCTCCTCAACCATCTTGACGCCTTCGATCAGGAAGGTTTTTTCTTTTTTCCGGAACTTGTGCTGTTGGAGGGAGCGCAGGCGCCTGATCGTGGCGTTGTCCTTTCCGGTCAGCGGGTTGTGGGGGCTGTTCTGCTGCATGGCCGGAGTATAACACAACGGGGCATGGCGGGGCGAACACAAAATGGAAAGCCGTCGGTACTGTCCCGTTCGGCTATAATAGTGCAGAGGCAGGCCATGAAGAAGCGACCGAAAGAAGCTGCGGTTCCTTCAGCGATGTCCGATACGCCCCGCCACGCCATCGTTTCCCTCCTGATCGGCAGGCAGCGCTCGGCTAAGGTTCTTTCGTCCGAGATCGGCATCCCGGAGAAGGAGGTCTATGATCATCTCGAGCATGTCAGGCGGTCTTTGAGCAAGACCGGCCATCACCTCATGGTGACGCCGGCTGAATGCAAGAAGTGCGGGTTCCTTTTCACCAAGAGGGAACGGCTCAAGAAGCCCGGCAAATGCCCGGCCTGCAGGGGAGAATCAATTCATGAACCGCTCTTCTCGATCGAGGTCGACCCGGATCGACCGGATAGAACAAATGTAGTATAGTTTTCTTCTTCGGCAACTGTGGGAAAGGAAGGGCCTTTTTCTCATAAAGCCCTATGACATACCTTTCATTTTCAGCTTCAACGGCAACAAAGGTGCTTTTTAAACCTTCTTTGTTGTAAAACTAAGAATGTACAACATGCGCATTTATTTTTTGGTACAATAAGTCTATGGAAAAAGACATCCTGAGCCAGGTGATCGATGCTGAGAAAGAGATACAGCAATGCCTTGAGGCCGAACGGGTGAAAGCCCGGGAATGGCTTGAACGAGCGAACAAAGAGGCGGAAGAGGCGATGCTGCTGGAGCAGCGGAAGATCAAGGAAATGCAGGAGCAGTCGCTGGCCGAAGCGGACAGGCAGGCCGCACAGAAGGCAGAAGAGATCATCCGCGAGGCTACGGCTGCTGCTGAGCATCTGGGGCAATTGAACCCGGAGGTCCTGCGCTCCATCGTGGAGCAGAGGGTCCCCGGAATCCTTCCGGGATAAATCTCTATGATAGTAAGGATGTCAAAGGTCGAGATCGTGGGGGCCAAGGATCTCCTCCAGGAGACGCTGGGCCTGTTGCGTGAACTCGGCATATTCCAGATCGAGCCTGCCGCCGTGGGGTTCATTGAGGAAGGGCGGGAAGAAGATATCCGTTCCTTCATGCCCGACGAGAAAAGCATGTTCGAGCGTCTTTTCCTCGAGAACCTTCGCCAGAAGATAGACGAGCTCTTTTCCTTCCTTCCGAAAAAACAGGTCCGGGAAAGCTATATTGAGCCCCGGTCGATCATCGACACCATTGCCAAGACTATCGAACGGCACATCGCTGCAGCCAAGGAGCTTTCCGAACGGCGGGACGTGTTGAAACAGGAGCGGGCGGAGCTGGACCGGTACGCGGTCTTTCTCAGCGCCTTGGCCTCTCTCGTTGAATCCACGAAAGAGACTCCTGACCTTGACTTTATCGGCCTCACGATCCGGGAGCCGGAGATGGTGGACCACTTGCGGGAGGCGATCTCGAGGATCACCGACTGGAAGTTCGAATTCATGACCGAGACCGCCGCGGATGGCACCCTCGTGGGGCTCATTACGGTCGAAAAGGACCTGTCCGAGCGGGTCAAGAAGGCTTTGAGCGATGAACATGTGCCGGAGCTGATCTTTCCGGCCAGTTTCAGTACGCTCACGTTTTCCGAGAAGGTCGTTTTCGTCAGGAACCGGATCGCCGAGGCGGCGGCCGGGATCGAGTATATCGACACGGAGCTGACCAGGCTGGCCACACGCTGGATGCCCATCTACACGAGCGTCAGGAACTGGATCGACGACCGGCTTTCCCTCCTTACGACGACCACGGCCACCTTCGAGACGCGAATGTGCTTTTTCATCAATGGGTGGATGCCCACCAGCGACCTTGCACGGCTCCGGAAAAGGATCGCGGATACCTACGACAGCAAGGTCGTAGTTGACGAGAAGGAAATGCGCGAAGAAGACCTCGAGCGCGTCCCCATTATCCTGAAGAACCCGGCCTACTTCAAGCCTTTCGAGATCTTTACGAGCATCCTTCCGCTCCCAGCCTACACCTCCTATGATCCGACGCCGTTCATCGGCATCTTTTTCCCGATCTTTTTCGGCATGATACTGGGCGATGCGGGGTATGGCCTGGTCCTCGGCATCCTCGCCTTCTTCCTGATGAAAAAGTTCCGGAAGCCGGGCATGGTCCGGGACGGCTCCAAAATCCTGATGGTCGCTTCGCTCTACTCCCTGTTCTTCGGCGTCCTTTTCGGAGAGTTCTTCGGCGACCTGCCGGAGCGGCTTTTCCACCTGAAACCCCTGTGCGTGGAGCGGCGCGAAGCAGTGATCCCCATGATCTATTTTGCCCTGAGCGTGGGCGTGGCCCACATCCTGCTGGGCCTCGTCCTGGGCGCCGTCACCGGTTTCAAGCACGGTGAGAAAAAGGAAGCTACCTACAAGGTCCTGAGTGTCGTGATCATTCTCGGCATGATCGCGGTCCTGGCTACGTTCTTCGGCGTTCTTCCGGCGCTGCTGACACGGCCAATTGTCATCGCGATCCTGTTCCTCACCCCCATCCTGTTCTTCACGGGCGGGCTGCTGGCCCCGCTCGAACTCCTGAAGAGCATCGGCAACATCATCTCCTATGTCCGTATCATGGCCATCGGTCTCACCTCGGTGCTGCTCGCCTTTGTCGCGAACCGTCTGGGCGGCGAGACCGGTGACATCGTTACGGGGCTCCTGGTCGCGGGCCTGATTCACCTGCTGAACATCGTCCTTGGAGTATTCTCGCCGACCATACACTCGCTCAGGCTCCACTATGTGGAGTTCTTCAGTAAGTTCATCGAGCCGGGCGGGCGTCGGTTCGAACCGCTGAAGAAGACATAATAAACAGAGACAGCCTGCAGCAGAGTGCACAAGAGGGCGAAGAGAAAAGCAGGGACGTGCTTTGATCGGGTCTTTCCGTGTTCATCTGCGGCAGCGGGTTTAATAATCTTACACCAGGGAGGTTTCTATGAATCTCGAAAAGGTACTCATCGCGTTTTGTGCGGCAATGGCGATCGGGCTTCCGGCCTTTGCCACGGCCTGGGCCCAGTCCAAGATAGGCGCTGCGGGAGCGGGGTC
The DNA here is from genome assembly GCA_035516965.1 of Nitrospirota bacterium. NCBI lineage: Bacteria > Pseudomonadati > Nitrospirota > Nitrospirota bacterium. The sequence goes on along the minus strand of DATIZR010000046.1, from coordinate 14,517 downwards.
GCTCGCGGAAAAACCGGAGCTGACCGGAACCATCGTGATCCTCGTGGCCATTCCTGAAACCATGGTCATCCTCGGCTTTGTCGTCGCCACGATGATCCTCTTTACGGTGAAATAACATGAGTTGCAAAGAATTGATCGACTCGCTCAAAAAAGCGGCTGACGAGCGCATCCGGAAGCTCTGGCAGGATGCGGAGGCAGAGGCCGCGAAGATCAAGGCCGGCGTCACCCTCGGGGCGGAGCAGTTGCGCGCCGATATGGAAAAGAAGAAGGCGATCCTGGCCGGGGACCGGATCAACAGGGCCGTTTCCGAGGCGAACAGCAAGGCGCGGATCGTGAAGCTCTCCGCGGAAAAGAAGCTCTCCGACCGGCTTTACCAGGCCGCGCTGGCCTCCCTCCCTTCGCTCAGGAACAGTGCGTACGAGGCGGTCTTCACAGCCATGACGAAGGAGTTACCTCCCCTCACCTGGCAATCCGTCCGGGTGAATCCCGCGGATGGCGCGCTGGCGCGGAAGCATTTCCCGGGCGCTGAGATCGTCGTTGACGGGGCGATTTCGGGCGGCATGGAGGTGTCCGCCCGGGACGGATCGATCAGGGTTGTCAACACCTTCGAAAAGAGGCTTGAACGGGCGTGGGTCGACATGCAGCCGGACATGATCCGTGATGCCTACCGCGAGGTGAACAATGCAGCATCTCCTGCAGCAGCCCGGCGACCGGGGTTATCCGGCCGAGTATCTTCTGACACGGATACGAGGCAGGCGGTCGCGGCTGATTTCTGACTGGCGGCCGCTCGTGTTCGAAGCCGCCGTGCAGGACTTCCTGTCCTCGAGCCGCTATCAGGGTTTCGTGAGGGAACGCTCGGCCGAGGGCATCTGGAGGAACCTGCTCAGGGAATACCGCTGGGTCTACACGCAGATGAATGGAAAGCTCCGGGAGCTTTTCGCGCCTTACTTCCTGTACAACGAGCTCCGGACCCTGTTCATCTGCCTCCGGCATGTGCGGGAAAAACATGCAGGCCGCGCGGCCGACCTGCTGGAACTGAGCCTCCTCTCCGACGCGATCAAGCGTGTTCTGACCCTCAGCCCGGATGCGGCGGCAGCAGTCGGGGGCATCGAGCAGGCCTTTTGCTCCCTTTCGGGCCGTTTCTCCGGGCTCACAAAATCCCTCGACGAGGGTGGTCTCCGGGCGGTGGAGCAGAAACTGACGAACACGTATCTGTCCATCGTGATGGATGCGCGGCTCCACCCCATCATGAAAAGCTTCTTCGCCCGTCTGATCGACTCGCGCAACATCCTGAGCATGTACAAAAGCATGAGGCAGGAACAGGGCAGGCATCCCGCCTTCCTGCCCGGCGGCGCTATGCCGGAAGTCCGACTCCGGGAGATCATCGCGAAGGAGGACCTCTTCGGCATCTGCTCCCTGGTCCGTGAATTCTCCGGAATTAAGATCGACGCGCCCGACCCCACCAAGGTGGAGATCGCCTTATACAAGGGGATCACCCGCTACCTGAAAAAAGAGGGGCGGGAGCCCTTTGGGATCGGACCCATCCTGGATTATCTCTGGCGATGCTCTCTGGAAGTGACGAACCTGAGCATCCTGTTCGCCGGCAAGGACATCGAACGGGACCTGGTGACGGCGGAGCTGGTGCAGTGAGGAGCAAATCCAACGCATGTTCTGTTATTGCTATTTGATAGTATTTTGAATTGAGATTTTCGGATTGAGCAGACATTTCTGAGGCCCGCATGCGAAAGATAGCCTTCATAACCCCCCGGGACGTCGAACACGGATTCAGCCTGACCGGTCTTGCGCAGCAGATCGCCGAGCCGCTGGAAATGGAAGAAACGCTCAAGAAAACCATGGAGGAGACCGAGAACGGGCTGGTGATCGTGGACGAGAGGCTCATCAATCCCGGCCGGGAGAGCAAAGGACTGTCCGAGGAACGTCTGGGCGAACTGGAGCACCGCTGGCAGGGCATTCTCCTCGTGCTCCCGTCCCCCGAGAAGCCGCCGGCCGAGGTCGAGGACTACGCAGCGCGGCTGATCCGCCGGGCGATCGGGTACCACGTGAGATTGAAACTGTAGTCCCTGAGCAAATGACCCATGAGCCGAGGGACGCGGGCCGTTGGGTTCTCGAAGTCATGTATCTGAGACGGGCGAGTTTCCGTGTCAAGGACAAGACATCTCTCTCATTAAAGGAGCTCGAATATGAGCGGCAGAATACAGGCCATATCAGGACCGACGGTGACCGTCGACCTTAAGGGGTTGAAGCTCTACGAGCGCGTGTACGTTGGCCACGCCATGCTGACCGGCGAGGTCGTCCGGCTCGAAAAGGACAAGGCCGTAATCCAGGTGTACGAGGACACGCGCGGTCTTGCCGTGGGAGAGCCGGTCAAGGGAGTGGGCATGCCGCTCACGGTCCGCCTCGGCCCGGGCCTGCTCGGCGGCATGTTCGACGGCCTGCAGCGGCCGCTGGAGCGGCTTCGGAAGGACATGGGTCCCTTCATCACCCACGGGAAGGAGATATACGCCCTTGACTACATGAAGCGGTGGAAGTTCACGCCGGTGCTGAAAAAGGGCGAAGCGCCGTCGATGGGAACCGTCATCGGGACCGTGGACGAGGGGCCGTTCAAACATTCCATCATGTGCGGAAATTACCGGGGCAGGAAGGCGGCGCGCATCGTAGACGGCGACATCAGCCTCGACGAACCGCTCGGGGAGTATGAGGACGGCACCGAGATCCCGGGGTGCAACGAGTGGCCGGTGCGCATCGCACGGCCCTATCGCAGGAAGTTCCCGCCCGCCGAACCGCTTGTGACGGGTCAGCGCAGCATCGACTTCCTGTTCCCGCTGGCCCGGGGCGGCACGGCTATCTTCCCCGGAGGGTTCGGCACGGGCAAGACCATCCTCGAGCAGGCAGTGGCGAAGTTCGCCGACGTGGACATCGTGGTCTACGTGGGTTGCGGCGAGCGCGGCAACGAGATGGCGGACATGATCGCCGAGTTCGAGGAACTGGAGGACCCCTGGACCAAACGGCCGCTCAGGGAGCGGACGGTCCTCGTCGTGAACACGTCGAACATGCCCGTGGCGGCCCGCGAAGCATCGATCTATACGGCGGTCACCATGGCCGAATATTACCGGGACATGGGCTACCATGTCCTGTTCCTCGCTGACAGCCTTTCGCGCTGGGCCGAGGCCCTGCGCGAGATCTCGGCCTCCCTGGAGGAGATGCCCGGTGAGGAGGGGTATCCCACGTATCTTGCCTCACGGCTGTCGGGATTTCTCGAACGCGCCGGCGTGGTAGAGACGATGAATGGCCGGATCGGCTCGCTCAGCATGATCCTGTCCGTTTCCCCCCCGGGCGGTGACTTCACCGAGCCGGTGACCCAGGCATGTCTCCGGACAACCGGCGCGTTTCTCATGCTGGACACGTCGCTCGCCCACAGGCGCCACTATCCCGCGATCAACTGGTTCCAGAGCTACTCGCTCTACGGCCGGGAGGTCTCCGGTCATTACCGGGACAAGGTCTCCGCGGAGTGGGACGCGCAGCTTGTGCGCTGCCGGCAGATCCTCCAGCAGGAGGAGGCGCTCAGGGAAGTGGCCGAGATCGTGGGGGCCGAGGGCCTCCAGGACACGGACCGCTTGCTGATGCGGACGGCGGAGCGGATCAGGACCGAATTCCTGCAGCAGAACGCCTACAGCGAAGATGCCTTCTCGCCGCCGGACAGGACCTTCGGGATCATTCGGGGGATCGTGGAAGCCCATGACCGCGCCACGCAGAACCTGAAGCAGGGCATGGCGCTGGAAGAGGCCGTGAAATAAGGCGGGAGACCAAGGACGAGGGACGAGTGGCACCCGGCCGCTCATCACCGAGGTGAACATGAGACTTTCAGAACATACTTACCGTACCATATCGACCGTGGCGGGACCGCTCATTTTCGTTCAGAACGTGTTCAGCGCCCGCATCGGGGAGGTGGTAACGGTCCATGCGCCCGACGGCAGGGACATGGAGGCCGAGGTGCTCGAGATCGACGGAGACACGGCGCTCGTCGAGGTTTACGGCGGCACGCAGGGGCTGGACATCGAACGGACGTCGGTGTCCTTCACCGATGCGATCAAGAAGGTGCCGCTGTCCGAGGACATCGTGGGAAGGATCTTCAACGGCTCCTTCTCGCCGCTGGACGGAGCGCCCATGTTCATCCCCGAGAAATGGACGCCGATCACCGGAGCCCCCATCAACCCGTCGGCGCGCGCCCGGCCCGCCGACTTTATCGAGACCGGTTTCTCGCCCATCGACGGCCTGAACACGCTGGTGCGGGGCCAGAAGCTGCCCATATTCTCCGCCGCGGGCCTGCCGTCGAAGGAGGTCGTCGCCTCGATCCTGAAGAACTCCCGGCTCGCCGATCCGTCGAAGCGGTTCATCGTGGTCTTCGCCGCCCTGGGCCTCACGTTCCACGAGTACTCGTACTACCTGAAGGTGCTCGAGGAGATGAAGACGGGGTTCGCGGCCTTCGTGAACATGGCCGATGAGCCTGTGATGGAGCGGCTGCTCGCGCCGCGATTCGCGCTGACCGTCGCGGAGTACCTGGCCTTCGAAAAGGGGATGGACATCCTGGTCATCATCACGGACATGACGAACTACTGCGACGCCCTGCGCGAGATATCTACGGCGCGCGAGGAACTGCCGGGGAGGCGCGGCTATCCCGGATACATGTACTCGGACCTGGCTTCCCTGTACGAGCGCGCCGGCAGGATCCACGGCATGGCGGGATCGGTCACGATGCTGCCGGTCGTCACCATGCCCGAGGACGACATCACCCATCCCATCCCGGACCTGACGGGCTACATCACGGAGGGCCAGATCGTGCTCTCCCGCGAGCTGCACCAGCAGGGTGTCTTCCCGCCCATCGACGTGCTTCCCAGCCTGTCGCGGCTGATGCAGAAGGGGATCGGCGAAGGGCTCACCCGGGCCGACCACCGGAAGGTATCGAACCATCTCTACAAGTACTACGCCAAGGGAAGGGACCTCCGGAGGCTCGAAGCGATCGTGGGCAGGGACGGCATGACCAAAGGCGACATCCTGATGCTTGACTTCGCCAATGCCTTCGAGCACGAGTTCGTGGGCCAGGGGACGACGCGCAGGACCGTGTTCGAGACCCTGGACACGGGCCTGGAGCTCATGAAGAAATTCTCGCTCGAGGTGAAGTGAGCGAAGAACCTGAAGTTTATCGTAACCACGGACGGCTTCGCCGCATCACGAAGAGAATTACGGATAGAAGCAAGCTTCGGCCTTCTCCGTGTGTCCGCGCAGCGGACCCGTGGTTTAAGCAAGGTCTCAGCATCCTCTATCGTAGACAGCGGCTGAACACTCACGAGGTCCCATGATCCATCCTACCCGCACAAATCTCCTGATGCTGAAGGACAAGACCCGGTCCGTGGTCAACAGCGTCGGGATCCTGAAGGCGCGGAAACAGGCCCTCATCAAGGAGTTCCTGACCGCGACGCTTCCGTTTCTCCGATCCCGCGAGGACATCCGCAAATCCTACGGCAAGGCCCTGCGGGAGCTGGCCGTGGCGGTCGGGCGTGAAGGCCGGGACACGGTCGCTTCGATTGCCGCGGCCTCGGCGCGGGACTTCAAGATCGACGTGATCGAGAAGAGCATCTGGGGCCTGCGGTACAAGGACATTGTGTTCCATGATGCCCCGGTGCGCGACGCCGACAGCCGGGGGTACGACGAATACTCCACGACGCCGCACCTCGAAGAGGGAACGCTGCTGTTCGAAAAGCTGCTCGAGTCCATGCTGCACATCGCTGAGTACGAGAGCAAGCTCAAGCGGCTGGGCGACGAGATCATGCGGACGACGCGCCGGATCAAGGTGCTCGAAGAGATGGTGCTTCCCACCCTCAAGTCCCAGATCAAGACGATCACGCAGTACATCGGCGAGCGCGAACGGGAATCCTTTTATCGCTTGAAGAGAGTGAAGAACATCCTGACCGCGAAGGAAGAGGAACAGGTAAAGGAGTCCCTGCTCAGGATCTCCGCAGGCGCGGAGAAAACAGCGGCTTCGCCGGTCCCTTCGGTCAGTCCGGTCGGCTCCTGACCGCATATCTCAAAAAACGTTGAAGGGTCGCTCCCGACGCCACCGAGCCCGGGCATGATGGAATGGCACGTTGCCAGGTCCGTGCCTATCCGTATGCCTTACGGGCTTCGTTGCGCCGGCCTCGGAGGAAACTTGAAAGGAGATAGTACGGAACGCGGGGCGCGATCCACCGGGCGAAGTGGCGATAGTCGGAGTTGCCGGCGGCTATCTCGAGATATCGTTCGAGGGGGCCCTTATTGTCGAAGAAGATCCGTATGAAGAGTCCCGGGAAACGGTCCACTCCTCTCGCCAGCCGGTAGGCGATTCGCAGGTCCTTCCAGATCCGGCGCTCGCATGCCGCTGCATAGCGGGATGCCGTATCCTCCGGATCCCCGCCCTTTCTGATGCCCTCGACGATCGCTGTTGCTGCGAGCTTCCCGGACAGGATGGCGTGCGCAATCCCCTCTCCGTGAAAAGGGTCCGCGAATCCGGCAGCATCGCCCGCCAGCAGGACCCGCCCTGCCGCAACCCTGCGGTTGATGCCTCCGAGCGGTATGAACCTGCCCTGCGGCGGCCCGAAATTGATTCCGAGGTTACTGCCGAATGCCTCCAGAACGTCCCGGGGATGATCAAGGTGGGAAGCCAGCCCGGCAATACCGAACGAATAATGGCCTTGGTGAGGAAACAGCCACCCGTAGCCCAGGTCGGCGATCCCGAAATAGAGGCCGATCATATCCCGCGGGAGCCCGTCTCTCCGTACGTCGTCCGGCTTGACCGGGGTGACCAGGGCGAGGACTGTTTCATCCTTACGGAAAGCGGGCCTCACAAAATGCGCGACCCTGCTCTGCACGCCGTCCGTACCGACCACATAGCTGGCCTCGTAGGTGTTTGCCTCCGTACGGACAATTGCATTGCTGCCGGTGTTCTGTACCTCGATGACGGTCTCACCTTGGAGGAACCGCGCGCCCGCCGCGACGGCCTGGTCGGCAAGATAGGCGTCGAAGCGGGCCCGATCGATGAGCACGGCGATCGGCCTGTCCATGCGGACCTCGGTCCGCGAACCGTTGCAGTATATGCGTGCGCCGCGGCACTCCTGCTCAATAAGACTGTCAGGGAGCGGAAAGTCCAGAAGGGACCTGCCGTGCACGGAGAGCGCGCCGCCGCAGGGCTTTTGCCTGGGGAATACGGCCTTGTCCAGAAGCAGAGTGCGGAGCCCGTTCAACGCGCACGCGCGCGCGCAGGTTGAGCCTGCCGGACCGGCGCCGACCACGATCACATCATAAGGCGAATTCCCCGATTCCATGAATCCTCCCTGTGCAACGGTTTATGAACCGATGAGTCTATTTTAGCAGAACAGACGCTTCAATTCCACGGGACGATCTTTGCAGCAGCGGAGGATGCACCGGTCCGCCGGCGGTGTCCGGGTCGGGTCCCTGGCAGGAAATTTCACTAACATTCCTTCCGTTCTTTTGATACACTGTCACAAATCGCGGCGAAAAGTACGCTGGGGAAAGCAGTGGGGAGATCGGGTGGTCGACCGTGTTCTGTTGATCGGGCCGAGGGACCGTGAACCGGGAAAACGCAGGATTACCCCACGTAAGGGGACTGGACCTAGGGAACCATGCAGGACCGGGAAATGAAGGACATGCTCGTGGAATACATGGGCAGGGGCTTCCTCGACAACATTATTGCGCTCTTCAGGCAGGACGGGACGCTCTACCGCTTCATTCCGGACATGCTCGGTGAAGAGAGCCTCCATGTGCGGCTCGGGACCGTTGCGCTGGTCGAAGAGCTGGTCAAGGACCATCGCCAGGAGCTTCGGAACGCGGTGCCGGGCCTCATTGAACTGCTTAAGCATGAAAACCCGACGATCAGGGGGGATGCCGCATCAATGCTGGGGACCATCAGGGACGGGTCCGCGCGAGAGGCGCTGAAGGCCTGTTTGCAGGACAGCCATCCCGGGGTACGCGAAGCGGCGCAAGAAGCGCTCTCGGACATAGAATAATCGGATGCAGCAGGGCGCCGGATCAGTGCAGCGCCTGCAGTTTTCGCAGGGTATGCGCAATGAGGACGCCCGAGAGGGAAAGCATGCCCGTGATGCCGATGAACGTGATAAGGAAATAAAAGGCCTTCTTGGAGGGCGGCAGTGCCGCAGGCCTGAGGGAACGGAAATAGACGAGGATGCTGAAGCCCAGCCCGAAGAGAAAGGAACCGAGTTCGATCATGGCAGCATGATAGCCCAATCCTTCCCGTCCTGTCAATCCCGCGGGTAAAACAGCGTGTTAAAAGGATTTTTCATTTGACAGGCTTTCCGCTCTCGATTAATATTCAAATTGCCATGAAGCGCGACGACAATGACGACGAGAGCGGCTGGGAATACGGGGACGCCTGGAAGCAGGGTTCGCCTGATGAAACAGCGAGCGGCAACGACGTGGAGTACGTCGAGGTTCTCCGTACGGACACCGGCAGGGGATATGACGACTCCCTGATGCTGGATCTCGTCTCTTTTCTCGGTTCCCGGGGGATACGGGCGACCTATGATTCATTTTCCCTGGGACTCGAGCCGGCTGCGATCAAGACCTATGTGCTCAAGGTCGAGGCGGGAAAAGAAGCTGAGGCGATCGCATATTTGAAAGAAAAGAAACCGTAGGGAGCATCCGGGGCGGGATTAAAACCGGCCCTTACGACCTGCCCCTGGCCTGATAATCTATTCGCAGAGGAGCTGCATATGTCGGAAGAGAAGGAAGTGAAGGAACTGGATGAATCGCTCGACACGTACAAGTCGAAGGTCTCGCAGGTGAACAAAGCGACCCTCACCTGGGACAAGGAGCTCATCTTTGTCGGCCGGACGAACCGGGGATACGAGGTCGAGTACGACGCGCAGCAGCAGTGGGGCTGTTCCCCGACGGAGACGCTGCTCCTGAGCGTGGCCGCGTGCATGGGCATAGACATGGTCTCGTTCCTGAAGAAGATGAAGTGCGAGATCAAGACCTACAAGATGGACATCATGGGCGAACGCAACCCGACGCCGCCGCAGTACTACACCTCCATCGAGATGATCATTTCGGTATCAGGCGCGGGACTGACGGCAAAGAAGATCGAGCGGGCGATCGCCCTGTCCCACGACAAGTACTGTTCCGTCTACCATTCGCTCAGAAAAGACATGAAGGTGAAGGTGGATTACACGTTCGAGAACGCATGAGGCTTGCCACAACGGTACAATCCGACCGGGAAATTTCAGATTGTATTTTTCACGGGCGATCAGCCGGCATCGACGTGCCTTCCCGCATACCGTGAATTATCAATCCACCCCTTGCACCGTATTCTGTACGATTTTGCCCTATGACCACCGTGCGTCTTCTGAAAAACGGAGTGGAGGCTTTCCCGGCCATGTTCGACGCTGTCGATCGGGCGCAGTCCTGCATATCGCTGGAGATGTATGTCTTCGCGGATGACGGGACCGGGAGAGAATTCCGGGAACACCTGCTCGGGGCGGCCGGCCGGGGCGTTCAGGTCATGGTCCTTGTCGATGCCTGGGGCTCCTGGCAGCTGCAGGATTCGTTCTGGGACGGGTTGCGGGCAGCCGGGGGCATGGTGCGCTGGTTTCATCCGATCGCCAAAGGCCTGCTGACCTTCCGGAATCACCGGAAAATGCTCTTGATCGACGACCGCAAGGCCTACATCGGCGGCATGAACATCGCCGATGAATATTACCGGGGCTCGCAGGGCGCGATGCCGTGGCGGGATAACATGCTCGAGATCACCGGGACCGAGGTCGCCCGCCTTCGCCGGTCCTTTTCACGGATGTGGAAAAAGGCCGATGCGTCTTTGCGAAGAATCTTCTTCAGCCTCCGGCGGCGGCGCTTCCTCAATACGATTCCCACCGGCACGGTCCGGTTCCTCGAAAGCGGGCCGGAAAACCCGCTGCGGCCCGTTCGCAGGATTTACCACCATGTGATCCAGAACGCGGTCTCGAACATTGATCTTGCCATGGGATACTTTTATCCCCATGGCCGCATGCTGCTGGCCATCAAGCGGGCGGTCAAGCGCGGGGTCCGTGTCCGGCTCCTGTTCCCCCGCAAAACCGACGTGCCTGCCGCCCGGTGGGCCGCCCGCGGACTCTATGGCAGGATACTGCGGGCCGGCGTCGAGGTCTGGGAATACCTGCCCGCCATGATGCACGCCAAACTGGCCCTCGCCGATGACATCGTCATCGCGGGGTCGGCCAACCTGGACATCAGGAGCGGCATGTTCAACTACGAGCTGGTGGCGGTCGTGAAAGACCCCGCGCTTGCAGCCCAGGCCCGGGCCGATTTCGAGCAAGACCTCGCACTGTCGGCCCCGGTCAGGCTCGAGGAATGGAGGAAGAGGCCATTCATCCAGAAAGTGATGGAACGGATCAGCTACTGCCTTCTGGCGCGGGTGGACATCTTTCTGTCGCGTTCCCGGCTTGCAAGGCGCATGCGGTAAACAAGGCCGCGCCGGCCCGCCGGTGTCGCGGCACAGCGGGCTTCACGCTCTATTCAATCAGGAGGAGTAATGCAGATCAAGGGATCCAGAACGGAAAAGAACCTGCTTTCGGCCTTTGCCGGGGAATCGCAGGCCAGGAACCGCTACACCTTTTTCGCCAGCGCGGCCAAAAAGGAAGGGTACGAACAGATCGCCGCGATTTTTCTCGAGACCGCGGACAACGAGAAGGAGCATGCCAAGCGGTTCTTCAAGTTCCTGGAAGGCGGCATGGCCGAATTCACGGCATTATTCCCGGCGGGCATCATCGGCACCACGGCCCAGAACCTGAAGTCCGCCGCCGAAGGGGAGCACGAGGAGTGGACGAAGCTGTATCCCGGCTTCGGCGACATCGCGGAACAGGAAGGCTTCCCGGGAGTCGCGGCCGCGTTCCGGTATATCGCGAAGGTCGAGGTCGAGCACGAGAAGCGGTACCGGAAGCTGCTGGACAATGTGGAAGCCGGGAAGGTGTTCAAGAGGGACAAGCCTGTCACGTGGAAGTGCCTGAACTGCGGCTACCATCATGAAGGAACCGAGGCACCGGAACTGTGCCCCACCTGCCTGCACCCGAAGAGCTATTTTGAGATCTGGATGGAGAATTATTGAGCAGAGGTTGCGGTTTTCCTCATTTTTCAGGCTAATTCCCTGTTGCATTAGCCTGACCTCCCGGGTATAATATCGCACTGTTTAGAGGGAGGATTGGATCACCATGGACATGAAAGACTGGAAGGTCACGGAAGCGCCGACCTGTCCGCATTGCAATTCCGTGATGGAGCAGATGGATTCACGGTACCTGGACTGGGATTCCCCCTATCTCTGGGTGTGTTTTAACAATGACTGTACCCTGTTCAAAAAGGGCTGGAACCATATGATGGAGACCGTCGGTCAGCTGGTTTCCTACCGGTTCATGATCCATCCGCAGAACGGGGAAAAGGGCGTGATCCCCGCCTTCAGCCAGCAGTACCTGCAGAAGAACGGCAAGCCGTCGAACCCGAATTACGACCTGGACTGACAGCTCGGTAAATCGTGAAAATGCAAAAGCCGGGACCCCCTGAAGGGATCCCGGCTTTTTTTTTCGCAGGATCGGCCTGCTGTGGCCGTCCGATCGACCTACGTCTCTACGGCGTCTGATCGAGATCGGGCACCTGTTCCATGGCAGGGATGGCGGCCTCAGCCGTTAGTAACCGGTGATGTAGTCCTTGAGATAATGGATCTCGGAATGCAGCTTGCTGACCTGGGTCTGGACGATGTCTCGGACCGAGAGCATGCCCACGACGCGGTTATTCTCGAACACGGGCAGGTGCCTGATGTTCTTTTCAACCATGATCGCGGAGATGTCGTTCACGTCGTCCTCCGGCATGGCGATGATCAGGTCGCAGACCATGTGGTCCTTCACCTTTATGTCCTTGAAGCTCTTCGCGGCGGCCGCAATATAGCTCCGCACGACGTCACGCTCCGTGAAGATGCCGACGGTTTTACCCTGGTCGGTCACCATGAGCGCGCTGATCTTGCGGGCGTGCATCGACCGGATGGCGTCCTCGACGGAGCTGTCGGCGTCGATGGAGACGATGTCCTTTCCCTTCGTATCAAGCAAAGCCCTGACCTTCATGCTTCACCTCCGCGTACTGCCTGTTTATCACCCCGGCCCACGGGATCTAAATTGTAACGATTATAGCATAGGACGGTTCCCAACGCTACAGGGATTCGAGGCTTTTTGCTTCCCCCACGCGGTGGAGCTTCATCATGTTCGTGCTGCCCGCGACGCCGACCGGCACGCCGGCGGTGATCACGATCAGGTCCCGCGCACCGACGATCCTCTGGCGGAGCATCGCCCGTTCCACGCTCATGATCATGTCGTCGGTCGTGCGCTTGGTCCTGACCAGGATGGGCATGACGCCCCAGTACAGCGAAACCAGCCGCGCGATCCTTTCCATGGGCGTGGCCGCTATGATGCTCATTGCCGGCCGGTGCTTGGATACCAGCAGGGCCGTGGAACCGGACTGGGTAAAGGCCACGATCGCGGCGGCCTTCTGCTCCTCGGCAGCCCGGCAGGCCGCGTGGGCCACGCTCTCGCCGGCGCTCGACACGCGAACATCGGGCGGTATGGGGCTGAGCGACGTTTCGGCCTGGACCGCGATCCGCGCCATGACCTCCACGGCCAGGACCGGGTGTTTCCCCATGGCCGTTTCGCCGGAGAGCATCACACAATCCGTGCCGTCCAGGATGGCATTGGCCACGTCCGAGGCCTCGGCGCGTGTGGGCTGGGGACTTTCGATCATGCTTTCGAGCATCTGCGTCGCGGTGATGACCGGCTTTTCGGAGTGGTTGCAGGCGCTGATGATCTTTTTCTGGAGCAGCGGCACCTGCTCTGCCGAGACCTCCACGCCGAGGTCTCCCCGGGCAACCATGATCCCGTCGGCCGCCGCGATGATCTCGTCCAGGTTCGTCAAGGCCTCAGGCTTCTCGATCTTCGCGATGATCGGCGTCTGCCTGCCGAGCGTGCGCAGGAACCGGCGCGTGTTCACGATATCGGCGGCCGAACGGACGAAGGAAAGGGCGATGTAGTCGACGCCCTGCTCCGCGCCGAAGGAGATGTCCTGACGGTCCTTGGCTGACAGCGACGGGAGCGAGAGGCGGGCGCCCGGAAGGTTCACGCCCTTGTGGCTGCGCAGCATGCCCCCGATCACGACCCTGCAGGCGAGGTTGCCGCGGGACCTGCCCAGGACCCTGAGCTCAAGCCTGCCGTCGTCCAGGAGCACGCGGTCATGGACCCGGAGGTCCTTCGCGAGGCGGGGGTACGTTATGGAGATCAGCTCGCCGGTCCCGACGACCCTGCGGGTGGTGAGCATCAGCTCCGCGCCCTTCCTGAGGGCCACGGCGCCGTCCCGCATCTCGCCCACGCGCAGCTTGGGCCCCTGCAGGTCCTGGATGATCGCGATGTGTTTGCCCGCTTTCGTTGCCTCGGCGCGGATCATGCGGATCCGTTTTCGGTGGTCCTGACGGTCTCCGTGGGAGAAGTTGAGCCGCGCGGCATCCATGCCGGCGTGGATCAGCCTGGCGATGACGGCGGGTGAACTGGATGCCGGTCCGATGGTGGCGATGATCTTCGTGCGCTTGTGCATGGGAACTCCCGTTGCTCCCTGTTTAACCGCGGATGAAAACGGTAAAAATGCCACAACAGCGGGTATTCGTAGTATAACAGAAAGGCGGATCAATTTTCATGGATTCCGTCTTGCGATTATCCCGAAACGTGTCTGTTATCTGGGTTTAACCGTGTTCATCCGTGGTTCATTAAGGTTCGATTTTCACCAATTCGTACTTCCTGGTTCCCAGACCCAGACGCTCAGCCTCGTCGATCTGGATCTGCATGGGCCGGGGATTCAGCCTGGACAGGACGTCGTCGCCGGGCTTGACGCCGGCCTCCTCCGCCGCGGACTGGGGCAGGGGAGGGGCGGCTTTGAGCATGTCCAGGGACGCCTGCTCGATGGCGACAAGGTCATCGGAGACCATGATGCCCTGGTCCTGGACCACGGGGACATCGGCCACGGGCATGCAGTCGCACTCGGGCTGGACCTCGTAGAGGAAGTTGGCGTACACGACCTTGCCCTTCTTGAATGTCGAGAGCACCGCGGCAGCAGCCTCGGCCAGGCTCTTCTGGAACGTCACGTCGTCCTCGGGAAGCGTGAGCGCACCTTCCTGGCACACCCGGGAGCACCTGCCGCAATGCCAGCACAGGTTCTGGTCCACGACGAAGGCGCCTTCCTTGAAGTCGATGGCGTGGAGGGGGCAGATGCTCTTGCACTGTTCGCAGAAGCTGCAGATCTCGGGGTTCCATTGGAGCGCCGCCTCGCCGTGGCAGTGCATGCTTCCGCGTCCCTTCTTCCAGCCGTGCTCCCGGTGGCGAGAACTGACGCAGCCCATGGCCAGGTTCTTGAGCG
>DATIZR010000045.1 GCA_035516965.1 Nitrospirota bacterium | reverse complement strand
CAACGCCGGCCCGTTCTCGCACGTCCCGCGCACCATGCCGAGTGGCCTGTCGGCTCCCCGCAGCACCTTTACCACCATCTGAGCATGCAGGGCCTCAGGACGTTCTTCGCGCCTTTCCGGACGTCCTTCGGTCTTTTTCTGATCGCCTGGCTATTGAGCTTTTCAGGCGGCGCGGCATTCTTTTCCTTCTATCCCGTTTTGATGCAGAAGGTGTACGGAGTTCTGCCCGGACTATCGTCAACAGGATACGCCCTGGCCGCGGGGCTGGGACTCATCCTGTATTCGCCTGCCGCCACGTGGTCTCTCAAGAGGGGGCCGCTGCCGGTACTTCGGGACGCACTGGTCCTGCGCATTGCTGCCTTTCTGGTACTGACTGTTCTGGCAATCTCGCCGTTTACCGGACGCGGCTGGCTCGCCATGCTGTTCTTTCTATTCGTCGTGCTTGCATGGTCTTTGCTCAGCGTGAGCAGCACCGCACTGGTTGCTTCTCTGTCCCCGGGAAATGAGGGAGAGGGGATGGGCCTCTTTAACGCCGTTACCGCGCTGTCCGGCGTCATCGGGGCCGTACTCGGAGGATGGGCGGCGAATCTGTGGGGGTATGTCGCAATTCCGATCATGGGAATAATCGGAGTTGGCGCCGGTTTCATTGTGCTCATCATGACACGATTCAATACACGCATGGTAATTCAGGTAAGTAAGGAGGTTCACCAGTGAAAGCAGTCGCTCTTACTCCCGGCACCCCTGCGATCAGGCTGATCGATGTTCCTGAACCGGCTGTCACTTCTCCCGAAGACGTGAAGGCACGTATTCTTCGCGTCGGCATCTGCGGTACGGACCGTGAAGAGGCATCAGGCGGCCGTGCCCTGGCCCCGCAAGGTCAAAAGGAACTTGTGATCGGCCACGAAATGTTCGGCCAGGTCGTCGAGACGGGTAAGGCCGTGACACGGGTGAAACCAGGAGACTTTGCAGTGTTCACGGTTCGCCGCGGATGCGGAG
The DNA here is from genome assembly GCA_035516965.1 of Nitrospirota bacterium. NCBI lineage: Bacteria > Pseudomonadati > Nitrospirota > Nitrospirota bacterium. The sequence continues at coordinate 15,446 of DATIZR010000045.1, read as the reverse complement.
AATGCCTGCCTTGCAAGATGAACCGCTCCGACATGTGCCTCACCGGAGGATACCGCGAGCGGGGGATCTGGGGAATGGACGGGTATCAGACTGAATTTGTCGTGGACAGGGAACAGTACATTGTCCGCGTTCCTGTTGATCTTGAACCAATGGGCGTGCTTACCGAGCCGCTCTCGGTTGCTGAGAAGGCCATTGACGAATCGATCCGCCTCCAGTCCGCCCGCTTGCCGGAAGCTGCGGCCACGCCCGACTGGCTGTATGGACGGCGCTGCCTGGTGGCTGGCCTCGGGCCGATCGGACTTCTCGCCGCCCTTGCCCTGCGCCTGCGCGGAGCGGAAGTTTTCGGGATCGATGTCGTGGACGCGGCCAGTGCCCGCCCGCAGTGGCTCAATCACATCGGGGGAAAGTATGTGGATGGGAGGCGCATCCCCCCCGATAAGGTCGAGCGCGAACTGGGGCAGATGGATCTGATCTTCGAGGCAACGGGCGTGGCTGCGCTCGAATTCAACCTTCTTGACGCACTCGGGAAGAACGGCGTCTATGTTCTCACCGGTATTCCCGGCGGAGACCGCCCTCTCCAGCTTGACGGCGCCGAACTGATCAGGAGGCTTGTGCTCGGGAATCAGGTCATGATAGGCAGTGTGAACGCTTCCCGCGATCACTTTCAGATGGCCGTTGACGATCTCTCCCGTGCCCGGCTGCGATGGGGCGATCATGTAGCCGGACTTATCACCCATCGTCGTCCCTCTGCGGATTATCAGTCGGTCCTGACGCAGCATGAACCGGACGAGATCAAGGTAGTACTGGAATGGAACCCATAAAAAGGAGTGTGAACTATGGATGGACGGAACAACTACGCACCGGGATGGCCGGGAAGCCCGGCACGCTGGACATCGAGCGCCAAGAGCGGTGTTGGTACGTCCCTGAGTCCTGCAAGCCGGGTCTGGTTCACCCTGAGTCACGGCATCCTGAACGAGATCTATTATCCCCGGGTAGACCAGGCTTGTACGCGCGATCTGGGTCTCATCATCACTGACGGCCGGGACTTTTTCTCCGAGGAAAAGCGACATGCCTCATCCACGGTGGCTTATCCCGTTGACGGCGTTCCGGCCTACCATCTGGTAAACACCTCGCGGGAAGGACGCTACCGGATCGAGAAGGACATCATCACTGATCCCCGAAGGGACGTTGTGCTCCAGCAGACACGCTTCACTGCTCTCCGGGGAAGAGAGGAAGACTACCATCTTTACGTACTGCTGGCGCCGCACCTCGGCAACCACGGCGCCGGCAATACCGCATGGGTGGGCGACTACAAGGGCGTGCCCATGCTCTTTGCCGAGCGCGACGGCAATGCCCTGGCGCTTGCCTGCTCGGCAGCCTGGCTCAAACGTTCCTCAGGCTTTGTCGGCGTTTCCGACAGCTGGCAGGACCTGATGCGCAATAAGTTCATGTCCTGGGAATATGCACGTGCTGAGAACGGCAATGTGGCACTGTGCGGAGAAGTCGACCTGTCCGCGAACAAAGGCGCGTTCCTGCTTGCCCTGGGGTTCGGCAGCGATTCCGGTGAAGCAGGATACCGCGCCCTGGCAAGCCTCTCCGACGGGTTCGAGTCAGCGCAAACCCTCTACACGAACGAGTGGCAGGCGTGGCAGCGAACGCTGCCGATCATAGACGGAGGCAAGACGGACAACCGTAATCTGTTCCGGGTCAGCACTGCGGTCCTCCGGACTCACGAGTCAAAGCGTTTTCCCGGCGGCCTGATCGCAAGCCTTGCCATCCCCTGGGGTTTTTCCAAGGGCGATGACGATCTCGGAGGATACCACCTTGCGTGGCCGCGTGACCTGGTCGAATCGGCCGGGGGCCTCCTGGCCGCAGGGGCGAGGACCGATGTCAACCGTGTGCTTCGCTATCTTCAGGTCACGCAGGAAGCGGACGGCCACTGGCCGCAGAATATGTGGCTCGACGGTGCACCTTACTGGAACGGCATCCAGATGGACGAAACAGCTTTCCCCATTCTTCTCGTTGACCTGGCACGACGGGAGAAGGCGCTGGGCGAGGGCGATCTGGCCGCACTCTGGCCAATGGTGCGAAAGGCGGCGGGTTTTCTCGTACGGAACGGCCCGGTAACGCAGCAGGACCGCTGGGAGGAAGATGCCGGTTATTCGCCCTTCACCTTGGCCGTAGAGATCGCGGCGCTCCTGGTGGCCGCGGACCTCGCCGGGACGAATAATGAGCCCGGCGTTGCCGCATACCTCCGTGAAACCGCTGATACCTGGAATGCGAACATCGAACGCTGGGTCTACGTCACGGGGACCAAGTTGGCAAAACGCATGGGTGTTGAAGGCTACTACGTGCGCATCGCGCCGCCGGAAGTGGCTGATGCCGCTTCTCCGAAAGCAGGGTTTGTGCCGATCAAGAACCGGCCTGTTGGACAGAGCGCCGAACCGGCCGTTCATATCGTGAGCCCCGACGCCCTGGCCCTGGTCCGCTTCGGCCTGCGTGCAGCCGATGATCCGCGCATCGTGAACACCGTGAAGGTCATTGATGCACTGTTGAAAGTGAAGACGCCCAACGGTCCTTCCTGGCACCGGTACAACGACGACGGCTACGGAGAACATGCGGACGGTTCTCCCTTCGACGGCACAGGCACGGGAAGGGCATGGCCGCTTCTCACGGGTGAACGCGCCCATTATGAACTCGCGGCAGGCCGCCGCACCGAAGCGGAGCAGCTCAAACTGACGATGGAGGCCTTTGCCAACGAGGGAGGAATGTTGCCCGAGCAGGTTTGGGACGCCCCGGATATCCCCAAAAAGGAACTTTTCTTCGGCAAGCCGTCGGGCTCGGCCATGCCGCTGGTCTGGGCCCATTCCGAATACGTTAAACTGAGACGGTCCCTGCACGATGGCCGCGTGTTCGACACGCCGCCCCAGACCGTTCAGCGATACCAGGACGAGAAGAGAGAATCTCTCCTTTCCCGATGGAGTTATAACCACAAGATCCACGCTATGAAAGCGGGAAGGACATTGCGCATCGAAGTGCTGCAACCAGCCATGATCCACTGGAGTGCGGACTCCTGGCAGACGACGCGGGACCAGCGGACTCGCGATACGGGCCTTGGAGTTCACGTGGCAGACCTGTCTACGAAAGATCTTCCTTCCGGGAGCATGGTCTTTTTCACGATCTACTGGCCGGCCGCTACAAAATGGGAAGGCGTGGATTATTCGGTCACCATAGCGAAGGACTGACAGGGAGATCAGGTAACCTGCCGGCACGGGGAAGGATCCTTATGGACAAACAGAACCGTCTCGTCAATGCAAGGGGCACAGGGTCCCTGCTGCTTATGCTGGCCGCAGGGCTGCTGATCGGCGCCGTGCTGCATGCCTATATTCTCCCTGACCCCTATCCGCCTTCGTTCGTACCCCCGGAGGCAGCCTCCGACTTTCGCCTGATGGCCGAGGCCTGGAACGCGATTGAACAAAACTACGTGGACCGTCCCAGCGTGAAGCCGCGAAGCATGACCTACGGCGCAATTGCGGGCATGGTCGATTCCCTGGGCGACACGGGGCACAGCGGCTTTCTGAACCCGGATATGGTCCAGGCTGAGCATACGATCGAGTCCGGACAGTTCGCAGGCATAGGTGCTGAAATCCAGATGAAGAACAACCAGGTAGTCGTCGTAGCGCCGATCGACGGATCGCCGGCGCAAAAGGCCGGCATTCGCCCCGGCGACATCATTATTGACGTTGACGGCAGGGACGTCACCGGCCTTTCCCTGCAGGAGGTGGTGCAAAAGATCATGGGCCCGGCCGGAACCGTTGTGGCCCTTATGATTGAGGACCCCGTTTCAGGGCAGGAAAGGACGCTTACCATCAGGAGGGCGAACATCACCCTGCAAAGCGTAACCTGGCACCTGCTGCCGGACCAGCGCACGGCGCACGTGCGGATCGCATTCTTCAGCAAGGGAACGTCGCAGAACCTGGAGAAGGCCCTTGCTGAAATTGAGCAGCGCGGAGCAAAGGGAGTGATCCTCGACCTGCGGAACGACCCGGGCGGGCTCCTTGATATGGCGGTCGGGGTGGCAAGCCAGTTCCTGGAAAGCGGCACCGTTCTCGAGGAAAAGAACGCGAAAGGCGAACTGCGGTCTGTCGCGGTTGAAAAAGGCGTCAGGAAATGCGGCCTGCCCATGGCTGTTTTGACCAATGCCGGCACCGCCAGCGCCTCGGAGATCGTTGCCGGCGCTCTTCAGGATGCGAAGCGTGCAGCCATCGTGGGAGAAAAGACATTCGGCACCGGGACAGTGCTGAACGCCGTGCCCCTCTCAGACGGGTCGGCACTGCTGCTCGCCGTCATGGAATGGCTTACGCCGAACGGCCGTGTCATCTGGCACAAGGGGATCACGCCAGACATTGTCGTTTCCCTTCCAGCCGATGGTGCGCCGTTGCTCCCCGAAGCGGAACGGGGCATGAGCCTTGCGGAACTGCGGTCGCATAAGGATCTCCAGCTGCTTCGTGCCCTTGATGCCCTGCGCGGGACCTGACCGGGCGGGAAAACCTCTTAAAAGGGCTCGTTGCTCCGAGGTCTGATGTCGAGCTGAAAACGATGAGGGAAAACTGGGCGCAAAGCATGAAAGCAGGCCGTCAAAGGGAGTGGCTGCGCCGTATCGAAGGTGATATTTTGGTCTGATTGCAAATCCCGGGGGAGAGAGCTACCATAGGAACATGAAAGGGAGGATGTTATGCCCTTCCCGGCGAAAGGAGTTGAATACCATGATCGGTAAACAAATAATCCGGAGAGGACCGGCCAGGACCGCAACGGTACTGGCCGGGATGCTTGTACTGCTTGCTGCCGTTTTGCTGGCCACATCTCTTACACAGGCGGCGATCTCGCAAGGCATGACGAAAGGCGGCGAGGAGCGCACCCTGAAGGGGGAGGTTATTGCCGTAGACAATGTGAACAACATCAATGTGCTGACCTTGAGGTCAGATGAAATTGGCAAATATCCGAACGATACCATGAACATCTTTCTGAGGCCAAGCACCAGTGTGAAGATATGCAACGCGCGCGAACCTGCGCGTGATATCAATGTCAGCCGGAACGCCATGATACGGTATCATGAATTGGCTGGTTTTGCCGTTGCCGATTCCGTTTCGGAACGTTGTTGAAGGATTATTCTATGGTACAAGGCTCCGCACATGTGCGGAGCCTTTCTCTTGTGATTGCGGGATCAGTGCCGACCTACCATGCTGTGTTTGACGGGCGTAGAGGAGTTCAAAATATTCCAACAGAAAACGGAGGTAGTTCCATGAAAGCACTATTTATCAGTGCGGACAGATATGACGATGCAGAGCTTCTCGTCCCCTCTTACCGATTTCTAGAAGAAGGCATCAAGGTGGATATCGCATCTATGAAGAAAAAGGAGCCGATTAAAGGCAAACATGGATATGACATGAACGTGACGAAGACCCTGGCAGAGGTCAGGCCTGATGACTACGATATCCTTGTGCTGCCCGGAGGTGATGTGGCCGAGGCGGTGCGAAAAGAACCGAAGGCGGTGGAGATCGCGCGAGACTTCTTCAAGAAGGAGAAACCCGTCGCCGCTATTTGCCAGGGACCTCAGACGCTGATCGCTGCGGGACTTCTGAAGGGCAGACACGCCACCGGTTCCCAGGCCATCGTGGATGAGTTGATATCAGCAGGCGCGATCTTCGTCGAGGACGAAGATGTCGTCGTGGACGGCAATCTCGTGACCTCGCGCCGGCCTGCGGACCTGCCCGCCTTCATGCGGGAAACAATGAAGATGATCCGCAAAAAGGCCCAAAATTTGAAAGCTGCATAGTGATCTTTCCCAAAAGTTGATGCGACTTTTTGTTCTGGCGCGGATGCTTGAAACGATCAGGCAGAGTGCCATGATCCTTCTGGTGGTTACGATACTCCTGAGAATGATGTCATGAACTTGCGGGGAATGTGCCAGGTCCGTCCTTATACTTATCTTCCCCGGATCTATAAGAGACTGGTCAGCCTTTATGAAGGCCAGGGATAGGGCGCGGGCTTCGGCTCGCGCTTTACGAGAAGGATCGAACAGGGCATCCCCCGGATAAGGTCTTCATTGTCCCTTCCGAAAGGAAGGTGTTCTAGCCGCGATTCTTCATGGGCAGGAAGCACGAGGAGGCCGATCTTCTCGTCCCGCACGACTTTCTCGATCTCCTTGTGAGGTTTGCCTTCCCGGATCAGTTCCTTGACGGATATGCCCTTTCGTTTTTCCTCCGCAACAAGGTCGTCCAGCTCCTTCCTCGTCTTCTTGAGCAGACGACGAAAGTCCTGCTCCAGTGATGGAAGGGAAGGTTCCATCCCTCGATACAGAATGGATCGTGAATGACGTGCAGGACATAGAATTCCGCGCCAAAGCTTCGCGCCTGATCCACGGCAGCGCGGACAACGGGGCCGCAATGGCTCGTCAATCTGCATACGATGAGAAGCCGTTTGATGCTGTCCATGATGTATGTCCTTTCTTCGTATTAATGTATCAATTTTAAAAATCCTTTCTGATTTAATCTTAGGACTGACCGATAGATCTGTCCCTAAAACGGGGCTTTTTATCACTTTTTCTTCGATCAGTCCTGACAAAGTTTCACTGAACACGCTGAAACACCGTGGCCACGGCTCCGGCGGTAATCGGTTCCTGCAAATGGGCAGACTGTGCCGCACTAATGTTGATATTTTGGTAGGATTGAATATCCCGGAAGAGAGAGTTATCATATGAATGAACAATACAAGAGCAAGAGGGTCTGGTATTCCCTCTCTTGTATGAAAGGAGTTGATGGTCATGATCGGTAAGTCAATGATCGGGAGAGGGCCGGCCAGGGCGGCAACGGTACTGGCCGGGCTGCTCGTGCTGATTGCTGCTGTTCTGTTGTTCATGTCCCTTACCACACTGGCGGCGAATTCCCAGGGAATGATGAAGAGCGGTCAGGAGCGCACCCTGATAGGGGAGATCGTAGCCGTAGACAATGTGAACAACATCACGGTGCTGACCTTGCGCTCGGATGATCTTGGCGAATATCCGAGCGATACCGTAAGCATCTTTTTGAATGCGAGAACCGGTGTGCTGATCTGCAACTCCGGTGATTCGGCTCAGGACCTCACCGCGTATCGTGATGCCATCGTGACGTATCACGAATTGGCGGGTTTTGCCGTCGCCGATACGGTTTATGAGCAGTGCTGATGGCTGATTCCCTGGTATAAGGCTCCGCATGATTGCGGAGCCTTATTATTCTCTTGACTCGATTGTGAGTTCGCGATGAACGGTAGCGTTCTTTCGTTGATCGCGCTCAGGTTCAAGGGGAGAGATAACCGTCGGGCGCAAGGCTGGTTGCGAGCATCACCATGTTTATAGCGCGATGAGCCTGCCAGGTGTCAGCCTGCCTGTTTGAAGGTTCAAGCCAGTATTTCTCGATCATGTCACCGAGGGGCTTGGAGCGCGTCAATTCATCAATTTGTGAATGCAGACGACGGTTCCCGGTGGGACATCCCGCAGAGTGCTCGATCAATGCCTGCAGCCGCTCAAGGGCATGCAAACCGATCGATAACCCCAATTCCCGAAATGGAAGCCGCTCCTGTGCGGGAAGATCCAGTGGATTCGATCGCGCGTAGGATTGGATGCCGGTCAGGGAAGAGTGCAGGATCGTGTCCAGAAGTGCGTCCTTTTCAAAACCTTTGGGGACGGTCAATTGAGCAAGCTTGTACGCGCTGCTCAAAAGCTCGCCAATGCCCAGGGGATCATCGGTGGTCCATTGTTTCCCTTCACACAGAGCTGCAAGGTCGGTGATTTCCGCGCCGAGATCGGACCCCGGGGATTTGTCAGAGTCTCTTGCCGCGGTAGCCTGAAGCTGGAGGTACGTGATGAGTCCGTCGAGAGGATCGTGATGCCCCATCGAGGGGACAAGCGGATGGGACAGGTCGATGCTCATCTTCCAGTACATGCGTTTTCGTCCGCTCGCGGGATGATCGTAGGTGAACCTGGCATGCGCTGTTTTCGCGAGCTCTATCGCCCACCGGTTGTAGGTCGGATCTTCCGTGACGCTGCTTGCCCGGCTGAGAGCGTGCATCCATTTTGTCAAATAATGATAGTACTGTCCGTCCCGTTCCCATTCCAGGCGTTCATCATAAGGCTCATCAGGTCTGCGTTCGTTCATCTCCTTGCCGATCCTTAAGCCGCCTCGCGTGGGGTGCATGATGCCTTCGTGCTGATCGAGGCCGCTGATCCAGCCCGTGCGGCTGTCATCATCACGGTGACGTCCGAGCACGGCATGGACTTGATCGACAAGGCGCAGCGCTAGACTTTTGTATATCTCGTCGCCAAAAGATCGATAAAGCTCCAGGAAGTTGCAGACGGCAAAAGCATCGGTCCATAAGTAGCGTTGTCCTTTTTCCCTGGCCGGCATCAGTCCGGTCAGGTCGGCAAATTCGATCATGAGCTCCCGGGCCGTTGACAGGGAGGCATTTTGTTCCGTCTTCCTCATAAATTCTTCCGGATAAAACGTTGCTCAATCGATACGGTGATTGCCGGCTTGCCGCGACTCCTCGCGGGCTATGACGTCAGCCTCCGGGAGATCTCGGTGATCCGCTCAGGCAGCTTGCGTACACTTTCGATCAGGATATAGTTCACATCGCCGGACTGTGCGGGAGATAGGACTGGGCATCCATGTCGATGATGATGCAGAAGGGGGTCGATGCCCTGCTCGCGGACCTCTTGAAGAGCAAAAATATCGCGCAGAAACAAGACTCAAAGAAAGGATATAATGTTATGATTTGATCGCTGTTCTTCGCGCCTTTGCGCGATACGGGATTGTATCGCCTTGTCACGATGCTCCCCTAAGGCGGTCGTTTATTAAATGGAGGCACGAAGTACACGAAGAAATCCTGATGAAAATGATTTTATTCGCTCTTTCAACTTCGTGGCTCTGTGTGAGACGCGTCTTTTTATGGTTTTACGCAGCTTTCGATTTTTTTGCCGCGCTGCGGATCATCTTCATGGTCTCCCGCATGAACGCGGGAAGGTCCGAAGGCTGGCGCGAGGTCACGAGATTGCCGTCCACGACAACTTCTTTGTCCTCGTAGACCGCGCCCGCCGCCTTCAATTCCTCAACAACCGTCCGGTAGCAGGTGGCATGCCTGCCTTTCAGCAGGCCCGCGGTGATCAGCGTCTGAGGCCCGTGGCAGATGGCTGCTACCGGCTTGTTCTTCGCGAAAAAGTAACGCGCGATCTCCACGGCCCTGGGCTCCCTTCGCACTTCCTCGGGCGCCTTGCCGCCCGGCAGCACCAGAACGTCGTAATCATCGGGCCTGACCTCCGCCAGGGTCTTCGTCACCGGTACGTCGTAGCCGTGCTTGCCCTTGATCGGTTCTTTCTTCATGGACGCAATGTCCACCTCGAGGCCTTCTTCGAGAAGGCGGTAATAGGGAACAAGAAGCTCCGAATCCTCATACCTGTCCGCGCTGATGAACAGTGCTTTCATGGGACCACCTCCCCCCAAGCGTTCGAATTGTCAAAAAACAACCGCCTTGAAGAACGCACAATGTGCTGCACTACCTGTCAGAGGCGCTGCCTGAACCATGCGACGGCAAGACGCGCGACTTCTGCGAGCGCGCCCGGCTCCTCGAACAGGTGCGTTGCATGGGGAACGATCGCGAGGTCCTTGTCCGCAGTGATCATGCCGTACGCCTGCTGGTTGAGTTCGAGAACAGGGGAGTCATTACCGCCCACGATGAAGAGGACCGGTGTCGTTACCCGGGAGAGGGCCGGTCCGGCCAGGTCGGGCCTGCCTCCGCGCGAGACCACGGCGCGGATCAGAGGCCCCATTTCCGCAGCGGCGCGAAGGGCCGCTGCCGACCCGGTGCTTGCCCCGAAATAGCCCAGGGGAAGTCCCTGGGTTTCCGGCCGCTTTTGGAGCCAGTGGGTCGATGCCTTGAGCCGCTCGGTCAGGAGATCGATATTGAACCGGTTCGCGTAGACGGCGTCCTCGAAGGGCTTGAGCAGGTCGAAGAGGAGAGTGCCGATCCCTTCTTCCTGGAGCATGCCGGCCACGAACCTGTTCCGCGGGCTGTGCATGCTGCTGCCGCTGCCGTGCGCAAATATCACGACTGACCGGCATGATCGGGGGATCACGAGATTTCCCTCAAGCATCACCGTTCCGGCCAGGATGCTGACTTTCTGTTCGGTAAGCGTATTGAACATGGCGTTGCCTTCCTTTATTTTTTACAGATGACTGTCAGCCGATATCCGGTGAACAGGGGATGGGAAAGAACTGGTTCGGTTCCCTCCGGATCACGCTGCCTTTGCCGAAATCCGCTGAAGAATGTCCACTACTTCGTCGTCCGATACCTGGGCAAAATCGAGATAGTGTGCGCTCACCGCCATGAACGAGAGCGGCGTTTCGAGGCAAATGAGCTCATCGACCATCTGCCGCAAGGCTTTCATGGTTCCCGGGGGCCCGACGGGCAGCGCAACGACCAGCTTTTTCACCTTCTGTTCTTTGAGCGCCGAGATCGCGGCCTTTATCGTGGCGCCGGTCGCGACCCCGTCGTCCGCGAGGATGACCACGGTCCCGCTCAGATCGGGAAGCCTTTTCCCCGACCGGTAAAGGACCACGCGCCGTGCGATCTCCTCCTTTTGACGTTCGATCTCGCTCTTTATAAAAGCCCCGGATACACTGCCTTCTTTGACGATGTCCTCATTCAGGATAACGGTCCCGGTCTCCGCAACAGCTCCCAGGGCAAGCTCGGGTTGGCCGGGGAAACCGAGTTTTCTCACGATCAGAACATCGAGAGGGACATTGAGCGCATGCGCAATCTCATAGCCGGTGACCACGCCGCCCCGGGGAAGGGCGAGAACCATCACATCGGGCCTGTCCTTGTATTGAAGAAGCCGCGAGGAGAGGCGGCTTCCTGCATCGTTTCGATTTTGGAACATGGTTCTCATTTCTTCCCGCCTATGTAGGCACGAGCGTCAAGGTCCGGATTCGTTCAGAACGCCTTACTTTAGCATGACGAAAAAACTAGTTCTTGTGAACAACTTCTCGGAGTTACATCTTCGCTTTTTATTTAAATTTAATTCTCTGTTCATAGATTGTCAAGATGCAACGGCATCAAGAGCAATTCCGGCAAAGGATCCCGCGCATTCGTAGCCTGGCGTTGCCACATCGCGGCCACAGGCCCACACCCTCCATTCGCGTAAACACTCATAACCGCTGGGTGCAGGCTTGTAAGCGCTAGGTGCGGCCAGATCTACGCAGATGGATTCTCAATAAGAGCAAGAGACAAAGTCTTGAGATTCGGTTTGTTTTGCTTTAAACTGAGGAGGAGTAGTTTGGTTATCTCTGTGACATCAGCTTGTGCCCGCGTTATGGAAAGAGCAGGGTACGTCATCTGCGGATAGATCTTGCAGCGCTTGAGCGATCTATTCAGCCGGCCCTTTATGAACGATCTGACAAGAAGAACCATACTGGGATTTGTGCAGCTTATCCTCGGCCTGGGAATTGCGCTTTTCGCTCCCGGATGGACGTTCGATTTCTGGCAGGCATGGGCCTATTTGTTCGTCTTTGTCCTCTCAACCGCACTGATCTCCGCGTATCTCTGGAAGAAGGATCCGAAGCTCCTGGAGCGCCGGGTGCATGCGGGCCCGGGAGCAGAAAAAGAAAGGAGCCAAAAGCTTATACAGCTCTTTGCATCCCTGGCGTTCATCGGACTGTTCCTTCTGTCATCGCTTGACCATCGTTTTGTATGGTCGAAAGTTCCGCTTACCGCAGTGATTGCCGGGGACGTCCTCGCGGCGCTCGGGTTTCTCATCATCTTCATCGTTTTCAAGGAGAATTCATTCACCGCTGCGACCATCGAAGTTACCTCGGATCAAAAAGTTGTTGAAACGGGACCTTACGCGTTCGTTCGCCATCCCATGTATTCAGGAGCGCTCGTCATGCTCCTTGGAACGCCGCTTGCGCTCGGGTCCTGGTGGGGGCTCCTCATGTTCCTTCCCATGACGCTCGTGATCGTCTGGCGGCTTCTCGATGAAGAAAAATTCCTTGCTGAACATTTGCCCGGGTATCCGGACTACAGAAAGAAGGTGCGGTACCGGCTCATACCCTGTGTATGGTGACGGTAAATCACGTCTGTTTCTAATTCAGCACGCGAAGGGGATGCGCAGGAAAAACACTGGATGCCTGCTTTCGCAGGAATGACGATAGGTTCCGCCTCCTTCACGACCTTCGATTGTGCGATTCTTCCGCATCATGGTCTTCCAGTCGCCTTTTTGTCTCCCAGTCTCCGCGTCGCCTCTCGTCGACATGTCGCCCTTTAATCCCTTGACATCCCGTCCGCAGTCCTTATAATCACTGATCGTGTCAGAGGAACTCCCCGATATAGCGCCGGCGTCCCGGCGCGAGGTCAGGACCGTTTTCGCGGGCCTGATGCTGGCGCTCATGCTGGCGTCGCTCGACCAGAACATCGTCGGCGTCGCGCTTCCGAGGATCGTGAGCGACCTGGGCGGCCTTTCCCATCTGTCGTGGGTCGTCACGTCGTTCCTGCTCACCTCAACGGCAACCACGCCGCTCTACGGGAAGCTGAGCGACATGTACGGCCGCAAGCCGCTCTTTATCGCCGCGATCCTGATATTCCTCGTTGGGTCCATCCTCTGCGGCCTGTCCGGCTCCATGACCCAGCTCGTCGTGTTTCGCGGCATCCAGGGGCTCGGAGCGGGCGGCCTCATGACGCTCGCGATGACGACCGTGGCCGACCTCGTCGCGCCGCGCGAGCGCGGCCGCTATCAGGGCTATTTCGGCGCCGTCTTCGGCGTCGCCAGCATCGCGGGCCCGCTCCTCGGCGGGTTCATTACCGACGCCCTGTCCTGGCGCTGGATCTTTTTCGTCAATCTGCCGCTCGGCGCCCTGGCCCTTGCTTTTTTCATATTCGGATTTCACCGCCCCCGCCGCGTCGTTTCCCACCGGATCGACTATGCCGGAGCGTTCCTGCTTACCGCTTCCACGGTCGCGCTGCTCCTGGTGCTGACCTGGGGCGGTGTGCAGTACGCCTGGTCGTCGTGGCTTATCGCGGGCCTGGCCGCATCGGTGATCGTCATGATCCTGCTCCTCGTGCAAACGGAGCGCCGTTCCCCGGAGCCCGTTCTCGTACCGCACATCCTCCGAAACGGGGTTTTCCTGATAGCCACGAGCGTCATGTTCCTTACGTTCATGGGCCTGTTCGGAGCGTCGGTCTTTTTGCCGCTCTTTTTCCAGCTTGTTCTGGGGTTCGCGCCCGCGCGCGCCGGGCTCATGCTCGCGCCCATGACCGGCGGCGTGGTCATTGCGTCGTTTCTCGGGGGCCGCATCGTGTCCCGCACCGGACGGTATAAGATCCTCCCCGTTCTCGGCCTGGCTGCGGCAACGCTTGCCTTTCTCGCAGTCATGTGGGCGGCCGTGGCGGGAGCGAGCATCGGGTTCATCGAGGTCTCGCTCATCGCCCTCGGCGCGGGCTTCGGCCTCGTCATGCCGAACCTCATGGTCGCCATTCAGAACGCGGTCCTTCCCGCCGAGATGGGCTCCGCAACGGCGGCCTCGGCCTACTTCCGTTCGCTCGGCGGCACCTTCGGCGTCGCGATCTCCGGCGCCATCATGACTGCCCGGCTGCAGGGGCTGCATGCGGAGAAATGGAAGGGAATGGCGCCGGGGGCGAGATCCCTGCTCGAGCAGGGGGTCCAGCAGATCCAGCAGCTGCCCGCGGCGCAGAAAGAGATCGTCATCGGGGCGTACCGGCATGCGATCAGCACCACGTTCCTGCTCGGCTCGATCATCATTGCGCTGGCGTTCGTCCTGGTGCTCTTTCTCCCCGAACATCCGCTCAGGAGCTCTCATGCGTCGCCGGTCCGGAAGTAACAGAGCAGTCTGATCAACGCTGTCGCTCGCCACAAATCCTGCTTCATAATTCATAATCGTATTTTATCTGTTCACTTGAATCTTGACAGAAACACCCAGTGTAGTGTATTGTAGTACAGGAGGTTGGCCATGAGATCAGTCCTGTCAATAAGTCTCCCTGACAAGGTCGCCCGCGAGCTCGAACGGTACGCAAAAAGCCAGGGAAGAAACAAGAGCGACGTTGTCAAGGAATCGATCAGCATATACCTTTGGGAATCCAGGTTCGAGGGCGCGAGAAAAAGCCTCAGCGCGAGGGCGAAGAAGAAGGGCATGGTAACGGACGAAGATATCTTTAAGGAAGTGTCGTGAAGGCGCTCTTTGATACCAATGTGCTTCTTGCTGCATTTCTCACTGAAGGCGTCTGCGCGAAACTTCTCACGCGGGCGCGGAAACGTCAATTCGACCTCGTCACCTGTCCCTTCATCCTTCACGAATTCGAAGGCATCCTTGTCAAAAAGTTCGCATCAACAAAACAGGAAAAGGAGAACGCCGTGGCATTGATCGCCGAGGCGGCCCGAGACATCGTGCAGCCCTCCGGGAAATTGTCCGGTGTCTGCCGGGACAAAGATGACGACAATGTTCTTTCTTGTGCCCTGGAAGCAGCGGCTGATTACGTGGTCACCGGAGACAAGGACCTGCTTGCATTGAAATCGTTCCGGGGGACAGGAATTATCACGCCAAGAGAGTTTGAACTGCTGTTTGACAGGTGAGTCAGGAAGACAGAAGTAGGAAGTAAGAATGCAGAAAAGATGAGGCAGGGAATTAAAACATGAAAAAGTCAAAATTGAGAATTAAGAAAATAGAGATGGTAGTTATTTTCTGGAGGAACAAATGGTAAATTCAACAGCTACGATCCAATGTCCACAATGCAGCGGTAAAGGCTCAATAGCGTGTCCCGTCTGCCGCGGGCAGGGAAGACAGCCCAGCAGCAATGCTTCTCAACGTCCCTGCCCGAGCTGTCACGGTTCGGGGAAAAGCGTCTGCCCCCAGTGCCGGGGCGCAAAAAAAGTAACAGGCGAAAAATAAATGTCACGGGGCATTTTAACGCCGAAGGTCAACACGGCGTCTCTCGATCGGCTTCACGTCGACTCTCGGTCGCGCAGTCGCTTCTCCCTCGCCGGGCGGGCCCTGGGGTCCCTCCGTCGAGCACGAGCTTTTCTGCTGGTCACGATCGTTCTGCTGAACGCAACCTGCGCGATCGCGCCGCTCAGGAAAGAACCGGTGGATATCAGCAGGATCCTCGACGGAGTTTATGCGGGCCGTGCCAGCAGCTGGCCGAACGAGGCAGAGGTGCAGGTGACGGTGCGGGAAGGCAGGATGACCGGCATAGAGCTGGTACGGCACCGGGCGTCCTGGATCGGCAGGAGGGCCGAGTCGGCGATCCCGCTGAGGATCATCGAGAAACAGTCGGCGGACGTTGACGCCGTGACCGGCGCGACGAACAGCAGCAGGGTGATCATGCATGCGGTGTACGATGCGCTGGAA
>DATIZR010000044.1 GCA_035516965.1 Nitrospirota bacterium | reverse complement strand
ACGGCCTTCACGAGATCCGGGTTGTTCGGTCCGAGATTAGAGCCGGAAGACGACCCGCCATTATAGGGATAGGGGGTCGTCGCTGAAAGTCTTCCCCAGAAGTACTTCGGGTCATCGAACTGCTGGCCGAGGAGCTCTGAGCCCACGGCCTTTCCGTTCTTCATGATGACGCTCCCGTTAGCCTGATGCGGAAATATCATTTGCGCGATGCCGGTCACGGCCAGGGGATAAATAATTCCCGTGAGGAGCGTGAACAGCAGCAAGGACATGAGTGAATTGCGAATTATGGTAGTCATTGATCCCTCCGTTCTTTCTTATCCTTACCATCTATACATCGCGCCGAGCGCGACGGTGTTCTGCGAGTTCTTTGTGCCGTTGTCAAAGGACGCGACATCCGACGAGTCATGCCGGTACTCCGGCCGCAGGACCAGGCCGCCGTTCAGCCGGATCTCCCAGGTCAACGTCACCTCTTTCAGCCGCTGAGCCGTGCCGGTCTTGAAACCGTCCTCATCGCTAAATATTTCTCCCCTGGCCGCGATGCTGTGCTTGTCGGTGAGGTCGTACTTCACGATGCCCGCTACTCCCTTCCACTCCGCGGGTCCGGACACCCCGGACGGAAGCAGGGTTGCCGGGACGTTCTGTTCCCTGCCGTTGTCGGTGTTCAGAATGATCGAAAGCGGTTTCATCGGCTTGATCGTCGCAATCATATCAAGCATATCTCTCCTGTTGCTGCCGGCCGAACCCATCGTGGGCATGTTGGCCCCCTGTTCGTCCTGCTCAGGCCCGGTCATGCCGTTGACAATGAGCGAGAAAACTTCCGCCGGCGCATAGGTGACACTCGCACCGTAGGACTTGCCCCTGTTGTTGTCCGTGCTGTCGTCCCAGCCGTTCACGATGTACAAGCTCGTGCTGAACGCGTCGGTAAATCCATAGCTCATCTTCAGGCCCGTGTGCGTGAACGGGATTGCATAGTTGAACAGGAACGACCGCGAATAGTTCGGGTTGTCTATTGCCTCGATCACTTCGGCGCCAAAGAAGGTCGCCATCTTGCCGAGGTCGAATCGCAGCCCCTTGCCCACTGCCGCATTATAGCTGATGTACGCCTCTGTCACGTCGAAGGAATCCGTACCCTCGCCAGCCCATGAATTCGCGCCCGGCAGCGTGGACGAGGGCGCCGCACCGCTCAGGCCGCGCGAGTGGATCCACTTCGCTGTCTCCCCTGCGGAAAGCTTGAGCCTATAACCCACGTTTCCCAATGCAGGGTCTTTCTGGAATACAAGCTCCACGAGGTCCAGGGTGAAGCTGTTCGCCTTATGGTCGAACAGCCTGAGATCATTTTGCTCTGGCTCGCCGCCAATGGCTCCTGCATTGCCATTGTACGTGTAGCCGCCCTGCAGGTAGATGCTCAGGCCGAGCGCCTTCTTCAGGTCGTCTGCGTTTATTGCCGGCGACGCCGGTTTAGCATCCTCGGCGAATACTGGCGCCGCCAGTGCCGCCATAGCGGTGAATATAGCCAATCCAAGCTTCAAACCAAGAATCGAACCGATTTTCTTCATCTCATTCTCCTTTAGTTAAACAATGTGCAATGCCGTTATAATCATATCGACCAGTTTGATGCCGATAAACGGCACGATCAACCCGCCGACGCCGTAAATCAGGGCGTTGTTCCGCAGGACCACCGAGGCGCCCAGAGGCCGGTATTTCACGCCGCGAAGCGCCAGGGGCACCAGGAAGATGATGATCAAAGCGTTAAAGATCACTGCAGACAACACGGCGCTCTGTGGCGTGGCCAGGCCCATGATGTTCAGCGCACCGAGTGCCGGATAGATCGAAATGAACGCGGCAGGCAGAATGGCGAAATATTTCGCCACGTCGTTCGCGATGCTGAAGGTCGTGAGCGTGCCGCGGGTCATCAAAAGCTGCTTTCCGATCTCGACGATCTGGATGAGCTTGGTGGGGTTCGAATCAAGGTCCACTAGGTTCCCTGCTTCCTTCGCGGCCTGGGTGCCGGTGTGCATGGCAACGGCCACGTCCGCCTGTGCCAGGGCCGGCGCGTCGTTCGTGCCGTCTCCGGTCATGGCCACGAGCCTCCCGCCTTTCTGCTGTTCCCGGATAAGCTTGAGCTTTGCCTCGGGTGTTGCCTCGGCCAGGAAGTCGTCCACCCCGGCTTCTGCCGCGACGGCTGCCGCGGTCAGCGGGTTGTCGCCGGTTATCATGACCGTCTTGATCCCCATCTTACGCATCTCGGCAAAGCGCTCCTTGATTCCACCCTTGACGATATCGTTTAAGCGGATGACACCGAGCACTTTATTCCCCTCGGCAACCACGAGCGGTGTTGCGCCTTTGTTCGCAATATCATCGACGATCGATCGGACATCGGGAGGGAACTTCCCGCCCTTTTTTTGGACGTACTTTTCAACTGAATCCGCTGCGCCTTTACGGATTTCACGGTTCTCGAGGTTTACCCCGCTCATCCGCGTCTGCGCCGTGAAAGGGACAAACTCCGCGCCGATAGTATGAATGTCCCTCGCCCGGAGCTCATATTTCTCCTTGGCAAGGACGACGATGCTCCGGCCTTCTGGAGTTTCGTCAGCCAGAGAGGCAAGCTGTGCCGCGTCGGCAAGAGCTCCAACATGCACTCCCGGTGCGGGAATAAATTCCGTTGCCTGCCGGTTTCCGAGGGTGATAGTGCCGGTTTTATCAAGCAAAAGCACATCAACGTCACCGGCTGCTTCCACGGCCCGTCCCGACGTTGCGATCACATTTGCCTGGATCATCCGGTCCATGCCCGCGATGCCAATTGCCGACAGTAGTCCGCCGATCGTGGTCGGGATGAGGCATACGAGAAGGGCCACGAGCACGGTGATGGTGACCGGCGCACCCTGGCCAGCCGCCTTGACGCTGAAGAGAGAATAGGGAAGGAGAGTCACGCACACGAGCAGAAATATGATCGTCATGCCTGCGAGCAGAATGTCGAGGGCGATCTCGTTCGGCGTTTTCTGGCGCTTCGCCCCCTCCACCATGCTGATCATACGGTCGAGGAATGTCTCGCCGGGGCTCGTCGTGATCCGCACGACCAGCCAGTCGGACAGCACCGTGGTGCCGCCCGTGACCGCGCTCCGGTCTCCTCCGCTTTCGCGGATCACGGGCGCGCTTTCGCCGGTCACGGCGCTTTCATTGACCGAGGCCACGCCATCGATGATCTCGCCGTCCATGGGGATGACGTCCCCTGCTTCCACAAGAACGACGTCGCCTTTCTTAAGCTGCGAGGACGCGACCTGTGTCACATCCGCATCCGGTTTCGGCTTCGCCAGGCGTTTGGCCATCACGTCACGCCGTGTTTTGCGCAGCGATTCGGCCTGTGCCTTGCCCCGGCCTTCGGCCATGGACTCGGCAAAATTGGCGAAGAGCACCGTGATCCAGAGCCACATGGATATCTGCAGAATAAAGGAAGGGGACGCCTCGCCTTTTCCCGTCAGGATTGCGTGGAAAAACAGGAGCGTCGTCAAGATACTGCCGATTTCCACGACAAACATGACAGGGTTCTTGATCTGGTGTACTGGATTCAATTTTCTGACTGAATCCCATAATGCTTTTTTTACGATCGCCGGTTCAAAGAGCGATCGTTTTCTCGATTTACTGCTCATTGTTATTCCTCCTCAATGGTTCCTTTTAGCGTGCGGCCATCATGTGCTCGGCAATTGGTCCCAGGGCCCAGGCCGGCATGAAGGTCAACGCTCCGACGATCACGATGACCCCGATCAAAAGCGCAACGAACAAGGGCGTATGGGTCGGCAGCGTTCCCAAACCGGCAGGGACCTGCTTTTTCTTCGCGAGCGAACCGGCAATGGCAAGCACCGGGATGATCACCCAGAACCGGCCGATGAACATGGTCAACCCGAGTGCAGTGTTATAGAAGAACGTGTTGGCGGAAAGCCCCGCAAAGGCGCTGCCGTTGTTGTTCGCTGCAGATGAGAAGGCGTAGAGGATCTCGGAAAATCCATGCGGACCGGGGTTCGCTACTCCCGCTGCTCCCGCAGTTGTCCCGACGCCGACAGCCGTGCCGATCTTGACCAGCGCATTCACGACGAGCACCGCGACCGAGGCCATCTTCATCTCGAACATCTCGATCTTTTTCCCGAGATATTCCGGCGTGCGGCCGACCATGAGACCGGCTATGAAGACTGTAATGATGGCCATGATCAACATGCCGTAGAGCCCGGAGCCAACTCCGCCGAAGATGACCTCTCCCAACTGGATCAGCACCAGCGGGTACAGGCCGCCCATGGGTGTGAAGGAGTCGTGCATGGAGTTGACCGAGCCGTTCGAGGCCGCTGTTGTTGCCGTGGCCCATATCGCTGAGTTCACGATCCCGAAGCGCGCTTCTTTTCCTTCCATGTTGCCGCCCGGCTGCATATTACTTGCCTGTTGATCAACGCCTATGGATGTGAAGCGCGGATTGCCGCCCTGCTCGCTCCAGGTACATAAAGCCATCAGGGTGACGAGGACGATCGTCATTGCGGAAAGTAAGGCCCACCCTTGGCGCTTGTCTCCGACCATCTTGCCGAAGGTGATACAGAGAGCCGCGGGTATCATAATGAGCGCCAGCATTTCAAGAAAATTGGAGAACGCTGTCGAGTTCTCGAAGGGATGGGCCGAATTAACGTTGAAGAACCCGCCGCCGTTCGTGCCGAGCTGCTTGATCGCGATCTGTGAGGCTGCAGGGCCGAGCGGTATGACCTGCTCCTTCATCTCCGCTTTTTCCGTCACGGGATTGCCCTTTTCATCCTTAATCGGGTTGCCCTGAGCATCGAGCTTCGGGTTATCGTAGGAGATGGTCTGGGTGAGCGAAACGGTCTTGTATTCGCTGAAGGTTTGCACAACACCCTGGGAGACCAGGAGCAGGGACCAGATCAGCGCAAGGGGCATCAGGATGTAAAGCGTGGAGCGGGTGAGATCGAACCAGAAGTTCCCGATAGTCTGGGCCGAGTGCCTGGCAAACCCGCGGATCAGGGCAACGAGCACGGCCATACCTGCCGCCGCGGATACGAAATTCTGCACTCCCAGTCCGACCATCTGGGAGAGGTAGCTCATCGTCGATTCGCCGCCGTATCCCTGCCAGTTGGTGTTCGTGATAAAACTGATGGCCGTATTGAAAGAAGAGTCGGGGGAGACGGCCTGAAACTTTTGCGGATTCAGAGGTAGAAACCCCTGTAAGCGCTGCAGGAAATAGACTAAGAAGAATCCTGCCGCGCTGAACAGAAGCACCGCTCCCGCGTACTTCTTCCAGCTCATTTCCTCGTCGGGCTTGATGCCGCATATCCGGTAGAAAAGGCGCTCAACAGGCCCGAGCACTCGGTCCAGGCCCGAAGGCTTCCCTTCGTAAACCCGCGCCATGTAGACCCCAAGCGGTTTTGCGAGGAGCCACAGAACACCGAAAAATATAACTATCTGCAATATATCGTTGCCAGTCATGACAATGCCTCCGGTTTAAGAAGTGCTATCAAGAGATACACCAACAATCCCGCGGCGAGAATGCCGCCAATCCAGTAAAACAGTTCCATTCTTCCCTCCTTCTAGACTCGCTCAACCAGTTTCACGAAAAACCAGCTTGCAACAAAGAGCACGATCGTGATGCCGATAAACAGGATGTCCATGAGTCTCCCTCCTTTTTCATGACTAACTTATATCACCGAGGACAATTAAATTGCTGCTAAGAATGGACGGGATACCATAAAAAAATCATAAAGACAGAAGGTTGCAGAAAGGCGGGCTGGTTTCCCTCTATCCCGCCTGCTGAGGGATATGGTTCTCACTGAGAGAGAGGCTACGGCGCGATTCCATAAGGAGTTGTATACTTTATCAAGCAATGACCGCGCTGCGCTGGGAGCGGCAGATCTCTCTTTCCTTAGACCTGTTGCGATGCGATCTTTTAGCATTTCATATTTCAGCTCGTGATCATCAACGTGAACCTCATTAATGCTCATTCAGCTCTCCCGACACAAAATCTTGACAAATTCATAGGCAAAGTTTAAAGTAACTTACTTCGTGAAAGGGTCTCCATGCTCTGGAACAAGCTCATAACCGCTTTTCTCATTCTGTTGCTCCTTGCTTCCACGTTCGTGGCGGTATCGCACCACCATGAATATACGGCGGATGACCACGACTGCCCAATCTGCATCGCGAGCAATCATCTGTCCGCAACAAGCCAATGGGTGGTTGCCTTTGACAGCGTCCCCTGTTTCACGGAAATAACAGTTGTCGCTGCCTCACCAGTTTTCACCGACAATCTCTCTTCCTATTCCCTAAAGAACCGCGCACCCCCTGTGTAATTACCCGCACATCTGCAGCTCACAATCCAATGGTAAAAGCGGGTCTTCCCTATCGAGCTCGGCTTCGTCGGGAAGGGAAACTGCCTTCTCCATCTTTGGGGTTAATTGCGTCTCAGCGCAATGAAAGGCCCGTTCGATCCATCTTCACGTTATGATAAACCCATCCACGGAGGGCCTTATGAAACGAGTATTGTGCATCCTCTGCATTCTCACTTTCTGCTCGTTCACTTCGGCGGTCTTTGCCGACGATACGGCGGAACGGCTCAAGAAGCTCGAAGACACGGTGCAGGAACAGTCACAGACCATTGATCAACTGGCAGAAACGCAGAAGAGAGAGATTCCAGGCATCTTCAACCCGGCCATCGGATTCGTAGGCGAAACGATCTTCTCGTACCGCAGCCAGGGGCCTGCCGAGACCGGCAGCGACCGGCCCGGCGGGTTTGATATATTTCAACGTTCGGTGGAACTGAACGCGGCTGCGTCGGTGGATCCTTTCGCGAAGGCCTACGTGGTTATCAACGCGTCAGCCGACCCGGTTACCGGCGAATCAGCTTTGACGGTCGAGGAAGCTGCGCTCCAGACGACATCACTCCCGGGCAACCTGGAGGTTAAAGCGGGACGGTTCTTCGGCGAATTCGGCCGCCTGGAATACATCCACGACCATGAGCTGCCCTTTGTAAATCGTCCGCTCGCGCTGGACCAGTACATCGGCGGCGAGTCGAGAACGGACGGGTTGCAGATCAATTGGCTGGTTCCGGTCGAGCACTACATCAGTTTGACGCTCGGCGTAGGTGATCAGTTCGGCGGCGACAATCCGCCAAACTTCGTCGGCGAGACCCGCCACGGCAGCGGTTTGAACTATTGGGGCCGTTTGTCCACCTATTTTGACCTGACACCCAATATCTCGCTCGAGCCTGGTATTTCAGGCCTGTGGAATCCGAGAACGGTTGCGCAGTGGGACCCTGCTCTTAATGCGAGCGGCAGCAATCCCTTTCCTATGGTCGATGGCAACACGTATACCGAACGGGAGCGGCGCCTGGCAGGAGTGGATTTGGTGCTGAGCTGGAAGCCTCTTCGCAACAATCAGTTCCAGACCATCACCTGGGGCACAGAAGTGCTCTACAGCGACAATCGTTATGACATTATGGATCCTTTGGGCAACGCTTTGCCCGGCGTCACCGTCGGCTCCTATGGTCTGTACTCATATGTCACGTACAAGTTCCATCGACAGTGGACAGCCGGGGTCCAATATGAGTGGATGGAGGACATGGCGAACAAGCAGGCCAAAACATCAGCGTACTCCGCGAACTTGACATGGGCTTTGAGCCACTGGAATCAACTGCGCCTTCAATATACGTACACCGACCCCAACGCGGCGACCGGCTTCCAGTCTGATAATGCCGTTTATCTGCAATGGGCGTGGATCATCGGCTCACACGCGCACGGGTGGCAGCAGCGCTGACTCTTGAAAGGAGGAATATACGATGAGACCAAAATTATTCAATGTAATATCGATAATCGCGCTCATGGCGGCATTGTGCGGGTGGGCGGCGCCCGCTCATGCTGAAAAAATCCGGATCGTTACGACGCTTACCGACCTCGCTGATTTTGCGCGCGAAGTGGGAGGGGATCTGGTCGAGGTCAAAAGCCTGGCCACGGGCGTCGAAGATACGCACGGGATACCGATGAAGCCGAGCTATGTCCCGATGATGAACCGGGCGGACATGCTGGTTCTGCTCGGGTTGGATGCCGAGCACGCTTTTCTGCCCGCGCTCATGGAGGCGAGCAAGAATCCCCGCATCCAGAAAGGCACGCCCGGCTACGTGGACTGTTCCAAAGGCATCATCCCGCGCGATGTGCCCAAGTCGACCGACCACTATCAGGGCGACGTCCATCCCTATGGCAACCCGCATTACACGCTCGACCCGGTGTTGGCAGAGACCGCCATCGGGAATATCTACAACGCGCTCGTGGACCTCGCTCCGCAGCATCAGGCGGAATTCACGCGCAACCGCGATGCCTATCTCGCCAGGCTCGATGCCAAGATCGCCGAGTGGAAGAGCGAAGCCAAACAGATCAAAGGCGTGAAGTTCGTTTCCTATCACGAGCACTTCCCATACTTTGCGGAGCGCTTTGGCCTGGATTATTTCGGCACGATCGAACTGAAGCCGGGAATAGATCCGACCCCGCGTCACATTGAGGAATTAATCAGGGCAATGAAGGCCGAGCATGTTGCTATCGTCGTGCGCGAGCCGCAGTTCCCCGAAAAGGTGCCGAAAATCATAGCCGAACAGACCGGCGCGACCATGATAACATTGCCCATCATGCCGGGCGGCGTGCCGAATACCGAAACGTATATTAAGATGATGGACTATATTATTCACACGATGGTAGCTGCCGTGCAGGCAGGGAAATAAAGATAGGGAGAAGAGAGTGTCCGCCCGGGTTCCCGGGCGGACACTCACATAACAAACAATGAATGAATCACTGATCACACTGGAAAACCTGAGCATCGGCTACAACGGCCAGCCGGTGCTGTCCGGCCTTACGCTCTCCATTTCCCGGGCAAGCTTCACCGCTATCCTCGGAGCCAACGGCTCGGGCAAATCGACCTTGCTCAAAACGCTGCTTGGGCTGCTGCCACCGGTCGCGGGACGCATCGAGACCTCAGCGGGAGCGCCGCTCACGTTCGGCTATGTCCCCCAATCCAATCAGTTCGACCCGGTGTATCTGCTCACGGGGTTTGATGTCGCGCTTATGGGCGTTTATGGCCGCATACGTCCAGGGGGTCTTATCCCCCCGGCCGAACGCTCCTTCACGCGCGAATGTCTGCATGCAGTGGGTGCGGAGGGTTTTTCCCACAATCGTTTTGCCGAACTCTCGGGCGGTCAGAAACAACGCGTGCTCATTGCCCGCGCTCTGGCCACGCGTCCCGACATACTTGTCCTGGACGAACCCACGGCGGGGGTGGACCGTGAGGCAACGACCGCCGTGCTGAAATTCATTTCGCAGATCCGCAGGGAAAGGAAGATCACGGTCCTGCTCGTTACGCACGACTTTTCGGCCGTCCGTCACTACGCCGAGAAAGCCATCTGGCTTCACGAGGGCAAGGTTTTTCAAGGGGCCGCCGATGAACTGCTCACCGCCGAGCGGATGGCTGAAATATTTGAAATAGGGATGGACTGACATGGAAACGCTTCACCAGATCCTCGCTTTTGATTTTCTTCTCCGCAACTCGCTTTACACCAGCGTGCTCGTCGGCTTCGCCTGCCCGCTCGTTGGTGTATTCCTTGTGATGCGCCGGTTGGTGTTCATGGGTGTGGCGCTGCCCCAGATCTCCTCGACCGGCGTTGCCATCGCTCTCTCGCTTCCGCTGTGGCTTGGATTCAAGCTGACCGAGCACGGCTCGCACAGCGCGCACGAGCTCGCCTTTGCCGGCTCGATTCTATTCTCGCTGACCGCGATCCTGGTGCTTGCCTTCCTGGAACGGCGCGGGAGAGGACAAGCTGAAGGCCGGCTCGGTACCGCTTACGTCGTGGCTGCCGCGCTCAGCATCTTGTTGCTTTCAAAAAATCCTTACGGAGAGATCGGCTGGCTCGATATGCTGAAAGGGGAGGTCATCACCATCTCCAATTTCGATCTCGTGCTGACGGCGGCAACGCTGACGCTCGTCCTCGCAGCGCTGGGACTGTTCCACAAGGAGTTGCTCCTCGTCTCGTTCGACCGCGAGATGGCGATCATTCTTCGCAAAAAAGTCGTTTTCTGGGACGTATTGCTCTACCTGCTGATTGGACTAACCGTCTCGATGGCGGTGCTCAGCGTGGGTCCGCTCATCGCATTCGGATTTCTGCTGATACCCGCGCTGACCGCGCATCAATTCGCTCGCACCATGCGCCTGTTCACGGTGCTGGCCTCTTTGATCGGAGGAGCAGCCGCTTTTTTCGGCTTCTGGGCCGCATATCAATGGGACTTGCCGGTCGGCCCGACGGATGTTGTCCTCCTTGGCGTACTCTACGCGACGGGCTGGCTGGCCGCCAGGCTTCTCCCGGGAAATTTACGGCTGACCCGGAAGACATGAACTGCTTCGTCCGGCCATTGGAGGCCATCCAGCCACGAAGTCCAAACGCTCCCTCTGCTACAATACCAATATGGGGAAAATAATTAAAATAAGCGTTTTCTTGCTTCTCGCCTTTATTTCCGCCGGTCTCTTGACTTTTATTTCACATGATTTCCAAAGGCCTGCTGTCCGATCAGACAAACTTCAGGTGGCCGCAAGTTTTTATCCGCTTTATTTTTTTTCCAGCCGGATAGGAGGAGAAAAAGCACGGGTAATAAACATAACCCCTGCGGGCGCAGAGCCGCACGATTATGAGCCGACGGCCCAGGACCTTGCCCAAATGGAAAACAGTAAATTGCTCATCCTGAATGGCGAGGGAATAGAAGCATGGGGCGACAATATAAAACATAACCTCAATTCAAAAAACACCGTTATCTTAACCGTTGAGGAAGGGCTTGCAAATCAGCGCGTAACTGAGCAGGGGAAGAATAAGACCGATCCCCATATCTGGCTCAGCCCTCCGATAGCCAAGGAAATCGTCGATAAAATTACTCAGGGTTTTATACGGGGTGATCCGGAGAATAAAGAATACTATCTGTCCAACGCGGATAGACTGAAAAAAGAATTGTCCGACCTGGATCAGGAATACCGGCATGGATTAAGCAATTGCCCGGATAAAAATATCGTTACTTCGCACGCCGCATTCGGATATCTGGCGACCGCTTATGGTCTCAGGCAAGTGCCCATTGCCGGATTAGCGCCCGACGCGGAACCTTCTCCGCGACAACTGGCGGATCTGGTGAAATTCGCCAAGGCGAAGAGGGTCAAATACGTTTTTATTGAAAGTCTGGCAAGTCCGAAACTATCGGAAACGATCGCCAATGAAGTCGGGGCAAAGACTCTCGTATTGAACCCGATAGAGAGTTTAAGCGCCGAGGATATCGCTCAGGGGAAAAACTATTTCACGGAAATGCGAAATAACCTGACAAATTTAAGAACGGCATTGCAATGCAAGTAGACCATACAAACAATATTATTGAAGTCGAAAACGTCAGTTTCGCCTATAACGGCGACGACGTTTTGGAAAATATCACGCTCGATATCCATCGGGGCGACTATATCGGCATCATCGGCCCCAACGGCGCCGGAAAAACCACGTTATTCAAAATCATGCTCGGCTTGCTTCGTCCCAGGACGGGATCGGTCAAACTGTTCGGGCAGGATATAAAGAATTTCCGGGAGTGGCGGAAAATCGGCTATGTCCCCCAAAAGGCCATCAACTTCGACGCCCAATTTCCGGCCACCGCCTTCGAAGTCGTTTCCATGGGATTGCACGCAAAAATACGACTATTCAAGAAGGCCGCGGAGGACAGGATTGCGGTGCAAAACGCGCTTGAGCAGGTTGATATGGTTGAGCACAAGGACCGGCTGATCGGCGATCTGTCGGGCGGCCAGCAGCAGCGCGTATTCCTCGCCCGGGCGCTGGTCCATCGGCCGGAAGTGATTTTTTTGGACGAGCCGACGGCCGGCGTCGATACGCAAACCCAGGCCGGCTTTTATGAAATGCTTCAGAAGCTCAATAATAAACTGGGAATAACCCTTTTGCTGGTATCTCACGACATCGGGCGGATTACGAAGGAAGTGATGCATATCGCCTGCGTGGACCGCGGTTTGACCTGCCATGCCACGCTCGAAGAATATCTCAGGGAAATCCAGTCCGCCGATATGTTGAAGGTTAAAGTCGTCACTCATCATCACCATCATTAAATGCCGACGGACATCTTCCAATATGGTTTTATCGTACGAGGCCTGGAAGCCGGCGTTGTTGTCGCGCTGATCGCTCCCGCCATCGGTATTTTTCTCGTGCTGAGGCGGTATTCCCTTATCGCAGATACGCTCGCTCATGTTTCCCTGGCCGGCATAGCGCTCGGCCTTTTTTTCGGCGTCAATCCGGTCCTGAGCGCCCTCGGCACGGCAACCGTCGCCTCTCTCGGCATCGAGCGGCTGCGGAGTTCAAAAAAGGTATACGGAGAATCGGCCCTGGCACTTTTTCTTTCAGGCAGCCTGGCGCTCGCGGTCGTGATCTTAAGCCTGGCCCATGGTTTTAACGCCAATTTGTTCAATTATCTCTTCGGCAGCATCGTGACGGTGTCGAAGAAAGATGTTTACCTCATTTCCCTGCTGGCGGTCGGCGTGGCTTCCGTTATAACCTTTTATTATAAAGAGCTTGTGTATATCACGTTTGACGAAGAAGCCGCCAGGGTCAGCGGAGTGTCCACGGGCCTGATCAATTCCATTCTGATTATTCTCGCGGCCCTGACTGTGTCGTTGGCCATACCGATCGTCGGCGTACTTCTGATCGCCGCCCTGATCGTCATTCCGGTCATCACCGCGCTTCAGTTTCGCAAGAGCTTTTTCAAGACAATCATCTTTGCCCAGATCATTTCCCTCTTTTCCGTTGTTTCGGGAATCTTCGCTTCCTTTTTTCTCAACCTCTCCACGGGAGGCACGATTGTTTTGATCATGCTCGCTATTTTCATCGTTGTCTTCTCGGTCAAGCAAAATAGCTAAAGGAGGTTCCATGGCCAACTGTTGCGACAATAAAGCATGCGAGTTGGATGCGCTTCGCAATCGCCAGAGTTCCACCCTCAAGATCGTTCTCGGAATCAATGCCGTGATGTTCCTGGTTGAACTCGCGGCAGGCTTCTTGTCGGGTTCGCTGTCCCTCCTGGCGGATTCACTGGACATGCTGGGCGATGCCCTGGTTTACGGCTTCAGTATTTACGTTGTTGCCCGCGGCGCGCGAATGAAAGCCATGGCGGCCCTCTTCAAGGGCGGCATCATGGCGGCATTCGGCCTCTTCGTTCTCGGGCAGGCGGTTTACAAAATTCTTTTCCCCCGCGTTCCGGTCTTCGAGGCCATCGGCGTCATCGGGGCGCTGGCGCTTGCCGCCAACGGCTTGTGCCTCTTTTTGCTGTGGCGTCATCGCGCGGACGATATAAACATGCAATCGGTGTGGCTCTGTTCGCGCAACGACATCATCGCAAACATTTCGGTTCTGTTCGCGGCCCTGGGCGTATGGCTTTCCGGTTCCGGCTGGCCCGACATTATCGTCGGCCTGGCGCTCGCCGCCTTGTTCGTTCAATCGTCTATTTCCGTCCTCCGCGCCGCCATGGCGGCGCTTCGGATACATCAGACCTGAAATTTCATTCCCAAACGCTGAAAACCTTTACTCCGGAGGATGCTTTGAAAAAAATCCTTTTTGCCTTTATTGTTCTTCTGCTCAATTCCTCTCCAGCTCTGGCTAAATTCTGCTTACCACGTTCAGACTAACCACCGAGCCGAAGTGCTGGTCCATCTCCGGAAAGTACTGTGCAAGAAGCTGGTTGCGGATGCGGACCTTCAGGCCGTGTTCCTCTTTCTTGAGCCGCCTTTTTAGCGAGATCAACCCCCGCAGGGACCTGAGGTCTTCTCCCGGGCAGTCAAAGTACAGGCATTTACTCTGGGCAATCAGATCGGCCACATTCGCGGAATCCTTGGTGTCGTGTTTGTCCCATCGGCCGTCCAGAAGCTCGCGGTTCTTTGACGTAGCCGCTGCTGATACCAGCACGACCAGGCAGAGAAGAGCGTGGCCCTCTTCTTGTTGATGCGATGCGAAGAGCCCTGCCGCGCTATACATGGCCACGCGGAAAGCCTGCGCCTCCGCACCCAACAAAGAGCGGCTGTATATAGCTTACCACGAAAGGTATGTTCTTGTACGGATACAGAAATGCATTCGCCGCACATGCCGGTCCGGAATGAGAAGATTTCGTTCCCGGGCAGCATAATTCATTTCCGTTTCGGGCATAAAAAAACTTCTGCCCTCATTTCGTGAGAATAGAAGTCATCAGCTCTGGCTCGAGCTGCGGCGGTTCCTGACGGCCACCATCGTCAGCATACTGAATAGAAAACCGGGGCCCTCATGGCGAAGGTCCCGGTCGTGCGTGCATTCACCCGGCTACGGCTCTGCGTGATTCGTTTCAGATGTCGTAGTACAGGAAGAATGCGCAGGGATGCGGCCGCAGGCAGAAATATTAATCCTTCCAGTACACTGCCTTGTCCGGAAAAATCCAGCGTATGCCGCCGCGCGGGTCCGGCATGTCGCCTTTGTAGCGCGGGATAATGTGGATATGCAGATGAAGGATGGTCTGACCCGAGGCAAGGCCGTCGTTGATGCCGATGTTGAAACCGTCAGGAGAGAACTCTTCGAGAAGCTGCTTTCGAGCCTGCTGCAGGGCCGCCCACAACGCTGCCACTTCTTCCTTTGTCGCCTCGAAGATGGACGCGATATGTCGCTTGGGCAGGATGAGCGTGTGTCCAGGAGACACGGGGAGCGTGTCCCTGACCGTAAACGTAAGCGAATCCTGCGCTATCATCGTATCCCGTCGAATCGAGCAAAAAGGACATCCTTGCATGGCTCTCCCCTTTATCAAAACCGCAGCGTGGCCTTGCACCGCTTTGTATTTAACAGAAGTTCCAGGCCGTCGAGCGCGCCTCTGACATGAATATCCGCCGCCATGATGGCATCCACCGCGCATCCTTCACCTTCGGTCACGGCAATGCCGATCTTCGCTGCCTTGAGCATCTTTCGGTCATTTTTGCCGTTCCCCAGAGCCACGACGCTTTCCGCGCCGAGCTTGTTCACGTACTCTTCTTTCTGTATGTCGTGGTTTTCTCCGGTCAGAATGTGCATCTCGCACTTTACGTCCTTCAGCGCTGTCTGAGCCTTGCCGAAGGTGTCAGCGGTCAGAATGTGGACTTTCATCGTCTCGGACAGTTTGTTCAGCCGCGCCTCGACCTTGGGAAGAAGTACGCCGTCGACGGACAGGGTGCCCGTAAAGTCCGATACCAGGTGCTCCAACCTCGCCATGCCGAAGCCGGGGATATCAATCTCAACCATGAATAATTCCTTTCTTGATTACCAGCGCAGATCCCCTCTGAAAGTCGCTTTCGCACCAAGCTCCTCTCCGATCCGGAGCAACTGATTGTATTTTGCAAGCCGTTCCGATCTCGCGGGCGCGCCGGTCTTGAGCTGGCCCGCGTTCGTGGCGACCGCAATGTCCGCAAGGAATGAATCTTCCGTTTCTCCTGAACGGTGCGAGAACATGCAGGTGTAGCCGGCAGTTTTTGCCATTTCCACGGTTTTCAGTGTCTCAGAGAGCGTACCGATCTGGTTGAGCTTGATGAGCACGGAATTGGCAATACCTTTTTTGATGCCTTCGGCCAGTATCTTCGGGTTCGTGACGAATATGTCGTCTCCCGTGAGTTGGATCTTCTTTCCCAGTTCTTTCGTCATGATCTGCCAGCCGTCCCAATCGTCCTCGGCAAGTCCGTCTTCAATGGAGATGATCGGATATTTTGAGATCAGGTTCGCATAGTAGCCGACCATTTCTTTCGAGGTCAATTTGCTGTTGTCCGCCTTCAGGACATACTTGCCGTCCTGATAAAACTCGCTCGCTGCGGGGTCCAGGACTATGGAAATATCGCTGCCCGGCTTGTATCCCGCTTTTTCTATCGCTGCGATGATGATCCGGATCGCTTCTTCATTGGAGGAAAGATTAGGCGCGAATCCGCCCTCGTCGCCGACTGCAGTGCTCAGGCCTTTTGATTTCAAGACCGCCTTCAGGGTATGGTACGTCTCTGCTGCCATCCTGAGCGCTTCCCTGAAAGACTCAGCCCCAACGGGCGAGATCATGAACTCCTGGATATCCACGTTGTTGTCCGCGTGCTTGCCGCCGTTCAGGATGTTGAAGAACGGTATCGGCAGGCGGGTCGCCGCTTCGCCGCCGAGGTACCGGAAAACAGATAAGCCCCTGTTCTGCGCTGCCGCTTTTGCGACGGCGAGTGAGACGCCAAGTATCGCATTCGCGCCGAGCTTACCCTTGTTCGCCGTGCCGTCGAGCTTGATCATGAGCGAATCAAGTGCGTTCTGGTCCTCCGGATTCTTGCCGGCAAGCTCAGGTGCAATTACCTTGTTCACGTTTTCTACTGCCTTGAGAACGCCCTTGCCCAAGTACCGCTTTTTGTCGTTGTCCCGGAGTTCCACCGCTTCCTTGCTGCCGGTTGATGCGCCTGAGGGGACCGCCGCCCGGCCCATGACGCCGTTGTCCAGAATTACATCAACCTCGAC
Source organism: Nitrospirota bacterium (assembly GCA_035516965.1). Classification (NCBI taxonomy): domain Bacteria; kingdom Pseudomonadati; phylum Nitrospirota; species Nitrospirota bacterium. The sequence goes on along the minus strand of DATIZR010000044.1, from coordinate 3,570 downwards.
CGTGGGATTGCCCCGTGAATCAAGGATCTCCCGGGCCACGAGCTTTTTGATCTTTAACATTAGCTCCTCCTCTTTAGATGTGGTTTTTTTTTGTTGTGGTCATCTTTTCGTCAATATGATACCGTCCTCGAATTTACTATCGACTTAATGTATCTTTTAACTTTCATGCTTTTTCCATTATAGCAATTACATAGCAAAAACTACGACGCATTGCCGAATATCGCTTTATACACATCAGCGCCGAAACTGGTTTGCAGCGGTTCCCCTTCGATTAATTTAAACGTTCGCCGCCCATCTGCCTGCCTTTCAGCCCGAAGGAAAACGGCATTCCCCGGCTTCTTGTCGTGAAACCCGCGCGCAAGGGTGTATAAATGCGTAACGAAAAATATTTTTATTCCTTTTTCCAATAACGCTGACACGATCTGGCTTGCGAGCTCCGAGCCTTCCCGCTCATTTGTCGCGGCAAAGGATTCATTAAAAAGGATAACAGGATTCGGCGTCATCTTGTCTACAATATCGCTCATTCTGCTCAATTCTTCGTCCAGCTTTCCGCTTTTCATGGCAACGTCTTCTTCCCGTTTGTAGTGAGTGAAAAGGCCGTCGCACACGTTGGCCGATAACGACTCCGCCGGGACGAACATGCCGCACTGCATCATCAGTTGAGCGAGGCCGATGCTCCGCAGGAACGTGGACTTTCCGCCCTGATTCGCGCCCGTCACGATCACGAGTTTTTTATCGCCCGCACGCATGTCGTTTCCAACGATTCTTCGTTTCATCTTCAAGGCCAGACAGACATCGTACAGTCCTCTCAAGGAATGCTCGCGCTCTTCGAGTGACAGGGGTATTGGGAAGCATAACGGTTCACCCATCCGGGACAGTTGTTCATGAAGATTGAGGCAACCTATGTAAAAGGCCAGTTCCGTCCTGAGTATCATGAAAAAGCCCCGAATATGGTCCGAAGACTGGGCGAGCGCATTCGCAACAAGGTGAATGCCCCGGTCTCTCAGCTCTCCCAGCGCACGAGCTCCGGCCTCGTCTCGGGGATGGAGATAGAAGGTGTAGGCCGGGGTCTTATGCGCAAAGAGCCGTTTCAGCCAGGGATGTTCATTGTCCTGAAGTCGGGGAAGCAAGTACTCGGCAACGAACCTGTCCCACTTGCTTTGCTCTTTTTCACGCGATTTACGAAGTATATAATTGATCCCTTTAGTGCCTTTTCCTAACCCGGCGCTGATCAAGACCCCATCCCGGAATTTGAGTTCGCGTAAATGGTCCTGGATGCCCGCAAAGTATTCATCGGTGAGTTCTTTCTTGAGCATCGTGAACAGCGTCGTAAACCCTGCTGAATCGAACTTCTGGCCGTGATCATCGGCGATTGCTCTGAGCTGTTTTAGCATGGTCACGAAAAACTGCATGACTGAGATCGAGTCACTCAGTATCCCTGCGGGGTATTTGGTGAAGAAGCCCCAATAAACCTTTTTCTCGCCTTCGAGCGTTTGAACGACAAGATTGTAGATTTCTTTTACCGTGGAAGAGTTCTTGAGGCAATCCTTCAGAATGTCCTGGCGGTAACGTATCGCGTCCGGATCAGTTGCGCTCAAAAACACGGCTTTCCTTGCCACTTCAAGCAAGAACTTGTCCCCAAGCGCCATGGCGTCGAACAGCGTGTTCAACTCCAGGTCCTGGGTCAAGGCCTGCGCATTCCATGGCAATTCCCGCTTCGCGTCGAAATCCCTGTCTTTGTACATGAGGAACGCTTTCATGATTTGATGCGCTCCTTTAAGTGCTCGTAGGTCAGCCGGTACTTTTCAGCTATCGAAATCGCATAAGCGAGTCCGTCTGCCCGCTTTCTTATAATTTTGAACGTTCGCAAGGCCGGATTTTCGGGAACTATCGTGCTGACCATGCTTACGGTCTGCTCGGAGAAGGACGCGAGTTCTTCGATAAAGGACACCCAGACGCAGAGCAGGCCCAGTTTGATGATCTTTTCCATTACCTTTTCGCTCAGGAAGACAGCGTCCTGCAACGTTGTGGACGTGAAAATCTCATTCATGATGATAATGCTGTTCGGTGTTGACTGGCTCAGAATATCGTGAACTCTGACCAGGTCGTCCTGCAGCTTGCCGCGCAGATTATTGATGGTTTCTTCCTTTTCAAAATGGGTAAAGAGCCTGTCGAAAAGGAAAAGCCGTGCCTCTCTGCCGGGAACCGGACAGCCCAGGCAGGCCAGATAATGCAGTTGCCCGAACCCGCGTGCGAAGGTTGTCTTCCCGCCCTGGTTCGGACCGGACACGACAAATATGCGTTCCTTGCCTTTCAGGTAAAAATCATTCCAGACTATGGACGACTTTTCACCAATAAGCCTGTGGGCCAGGGCCAGATCGAACCCTTCGTAATCGTAAACTTCTTTATCCGTATCGGATATCCGAGGATAACAGAAGTTCAATCCCGCTTGTTTGAACAGGGGGACAAACTCAAGCCAGGCGACGTAAAATTGTATTTCCCGGTCGAAGACGCCGATAGTTTCATCCAGGTAATCGATGTTTCTCCACCGATAATCATCAAGACGTAAGAAAATCTCCGGATACAGTTGCGCTACAAAATCCAGCGCTTTCGCTTCGACATGGTTCATCTCCGCCGACTCGGTAAACTTTGCCCGGTAATCATTAACTGCTCCCTGCTTGAACTTTTCAAATGTCGCCTCGACCTCGGCGGTGTAATCGGTCTCGGATTTGCATTTGCGGACCGTGAAGCTGCCGGTTTTGATAAGAACGCAATATCGCACCGACGCCAGGTCAGTCTTAAGCTTCTTCGTCTCCGCCATGAGCGATGTAAAGTGCTCGGAAACGGCATACTTAGTCACATATTCGCGGAGGGCCAGGAAACCGCGCGATTTTACATTTGCAAGAGATAGATCGTGAACCAGGACATTAACGGCGTCGCAATAAATCTCAACCGCGTCCAGAAACCAGCTCTCCTTCTGGTATTTGTAGTAAAGCTTGTTCGCCTGGGCATGATGCTCACGCATTGCACGCATTTTTTGAGCGAATGATCGAATATTCCCGAACAGCTCGCTGTTTTCTAGGTCCCGGAATATTTCATGACGATATAGAATAGAGTCGATATTGTTCAAGGAAGCGTAAAAAAAAGGTTTTAAATGATATTCCTTCTTGCCGGTCGTAGCGGCGTCAATAATCTGATCAAGATTCAAATCAGCAAAGAAGACGGGCGCTTCAAGGGCTTCCTGTTTTATACTTTCTTCCGTTTTTTGATAAAGTATGCTATTGAATATCATATGCGCGCCACGTCGAATTCAGAAATAGAGCGGGTAGTGGCGATTTTTCAACCACCACCCGCTTAGTGTCAATAAATTAAAGGTCGTAGTACAGAAAGAACTCGTAGGGATGGGGACGGAGCCTGAGGGCATCCACCTCCTTGGTCCTTTTATAGCTGATCCATGTCTCAATGGCATCCTTGGTGAACACGTCGCCCTTCAGGAGGAATGCATGGTCCGCTTCGAGGTTGTTCAGGGCCTCCTCGAGCGACCCCGGCATGGACGGCACATTGGCCAGT